>DAHXOS010000091.1 GCA_027364775.1 bacterium | reverse complement strand
GGTGAAGGTGGTGCTGGACATTAGTTATGATCCAAATTTCTCATCTTTCCAAAATATATAAAACTGGTGATGTAGAAACTATTGCTCTAAATAATGTTTCTTTTGAAATAAAAGCAGGTGAATTTGTAGCTATTATGGGACCATCTGGATCAGGTAAATCTACACTGATGCATATGATAGGTGCGCTGGATACTCCAACTAAAGGAAAATATATTTTAGATGGTGAAGAGGTTGAAAAGCTTTCAGATGACCAGTTAGCAGATATCAGGAATAGAAAGATAGGTTTTGTTTTTCAGGCTTTTAATTTACTTCCTAGAAGAACTGCATTACAAAATGTGATGCTCCCAATGACTTATGCTGGTATTCCAAAAGCAGAGCGAAGAGAGAAGGCTAAAAAATTTTTAGAAATGGTTGGCTTGGGAGATAGATTAGAGCATACTTCAAACCAGTTATCAGGAGGTCAGATGCAAAGGGTAGCTATAGCTAGAGCATTAGTAATGAATCCATCTATTCTTTTGGCAGATGAGCCAACCGGTAATATTGCTTCTGCTCAGGCCGCTGAAGTTATGCATATTTTCCAGAAGTTAAATAAAGAAGGGCATACAATAGTAATGATTACTCATGAACAAGATATTGCAGAACATGCTAATAGAATACTTCATATAAAGGACGGAGAGATTGTTAATGATAATAAAGGTCATAAACAAAGAAAGGCAAAGCCAAACTAAATGGGAAAACCAAGTCTCTACGAGAAACATATTAAAGAGAGTAGATTTTTATCTGCATCTACAGATAGAGTTTTTAACTACATTGATGATCACTCCCACTTTTATGCTCATGTTATCAAGTTAGCTAGGATTTTGGGTGGACAGTTGGATTTAAAAATGGATAACAGCCAGGGAAGAATGGTCGGATCGCATATTCATCTTGCAGGTAAGTTTTTAGGAAAATCAGTATCACTTGATGAGGTAGTAAGAAGACGAGAAGCACCTAATGCAAAATCTTGGGAGACAACCGGTACGCCAAATTTTTTGGTGGTTGGACCATATCGCTTCAATGTTGCTGTTAAGCCTGAGAATCAAGGTTCCAGACTCAGTATTTCTATAGATTACAGCCTGCCTGAAAAAAGTGGCTTCTTGCAGAAACAGTTTAGTAATTTTTATATGAAAGTATGCGCCAAGGAAATGATAAATGGTACTCGCAGCTATTTTGCTAAGCAAGAAATTTAAAAAAGGGAAAGATATGGATTTTACAGAGCTATTTTCAGAATCAATTGGAACATTAACAGTTAATAAACTGCGGACTGGTTTGGCTACCTTAGGAATTGTAATCGGCATAGGTTCAGTGATTGCTTTAATATCTTTAGGGCAAGCCACTCAGCAATCTGTTCAGGAGAGAATCCAATCATTGGGGGCAAATCTTTTGACCATACAGCCAGGTGTGGTGAATACCGGTGGAGTTAGAGGTGCTGCTGGAGGTGGTACAACATTGACTATGGGTGATGCTCAAGCGATTCAAAGTTCGCCACAAATAAATACTATTGCCAATGTTTCTCCAGAATTCTCCAGAAGATCGCAAGTCACTGCTGGAAGAAATAACGGAAATTATCAGGTGGTTGGAGCTGGGCCAGCGTATATTCAGGTCCATAAATTCACTATTGCAGAAGGAACTTTTATTACTTCTCGGGATGTAGATTCAATGACTAAAGTAGCAGTTATAGGTCCACAAGTTGCATCTGATCTTTTTGGAGAAGGAGCAAATCCAATAGGTCAAAGCTTAAGAATTGGCAATCAAACCTTTAGGATTATTGGTCAGACTGAATCAAAAGGAGGTACTGGCTTTTTTAATCAGGACTCAATTGTCTTTGTACCTGTTACTACAGCCCAAAAGCAGTTATTTGGTGCAAGTTATTTAACCGCAATTGCTCTTGAGGCAAAATCAGCAGATTTGATGACAGAAGCCCAAAGCCAGGTTGGATATTTTCTTCTTGCCAGACATAAATTAAATGATCCAACCCTAGCTGATTTCTCAATCCTTTCTCAACAAGACATTTTAAACACGGCCTCTGCTACAACTAGCACCTTTACAACCCTTTTATCAGGAATTGCTGCAATATCACTTTTAGTAGGTGGAATTGGAATTATGAATATCATGTTGGTAACAGTGACTGAAAGAACCAGAGAAATTGGTTTAAGAAAAGCGTTAGGTGCTAAAAAAAGATTAATTACTACTCAATTTTTAATAGAAGCAGTAATTTTAACTTTTACAGGAGGGATTATTGGGATGGTTTTAGGGATAGTTACATCTTATATAATATCTAATCTAACTGCATCCCCTTTTGTAATTTCTCCTTCAGCTATAATTTTAGCAGTCGGAGTTTCAGCTGGGATTGGTGTATTATTTGGCTATTATCCTGCAAGACGTGCTGCTAATTTACAGCCAATTGAGGCCTTAAGATATGAGTAAGTCAAAACTTTTATTAATCATTGTTATTATTGGTTTTTTAATAGTGCTTCTTTATGTTTTTATTAGTAAAAACAACTCTTTATTTGGCAATAAATTAGGTAGCTCAGTTTCAAATATAGCTGAAAAGATTACCCAAAAGCAGACAGATGGAGGTGGGTTAATTACTTCAGATAATCCCTACTCTATTCCCTACTTAAGAAAACAGGATTATCCAGGATCTGAGATAGTCACAGAACAAACCCTTTCTCCAGGTTCAAATTATGATAAATATATTACATCTTATAGATCAGAGGGTTTAAAAATTTACGCCTTGATGACTATCCCAACAGGAGAAAAACCTAAAGGAGGCTGGCCAGTTATTATCTTTAACCATGGATATATTCCTCCAGCGCAATACAGGACAGCTGAAAGGTATGAAGAATATGTTGATGCTTTTGCCAGGAACGGCTATATTGTTTTTAAAAGTGATTACAGGGGTAACGGTAACTCAGAAGGAACGCCCACTGGACATTTTGGACCAGGCTATACAATTGATGTCTTAAATGCACTTTCTTCTATCAAAAAATATAAGGATGCTAATCCTCAAAAGATTGGTATGTGGGGACATTCATTGGGTGGTGCTGTAACTTTAAATTCGATGGTACTCTCTAAAGATATTAAGGCTGGATCAATTTGGGCTGGAACTGTTGGACCAATTGACCAGGAATTTCGAAACTGGGGTGGTAATTTAAGTTCCCAACGTTCCACACCTTCAGGAACTAATTCTCAAGGAGTTAATCACCAAAACCCAATTCAACAGTTTGGTAGCCCTGAACAAAACCCCCAAGTTTGGGCATCAATGGATCCACTAAATTATTTACAAGCTATTAATGTTCCAGTTGAAATACAACAAGGTTTAGCTGATGAAGAGGTAAATCCAAAGGTGTCACAAAACCTGTATGATAAGTTGAAAGCCTTAGGCAAAACAGTTGATTACTATACTTATCCTGGTGACAACCATAATATTTCTATCCATTTTAATACAGCAATTCAAAGATCAGTAGACTTTTTTAATAAATATTTGAAAGGGGGTGAATAACTAGATGAAAAATCCAATAATAATAGCACTAGTAGTAGCTATAGTGGTGGGTGTAGGTGCTTTTTTTGGCGGAGTTAAATTTCAGGAGACAAAAGCTTCCAGTAATGGACAACAGTTGCAGGAAAACGGGACTGCTGCTGCTGGTCATCAAGGTAATCCAAATGATCAAGAAGGGCCAAATGGTCAAAGGTTTCAGAGAGGCTTTAGACCAGTTACAGGTGTAATTTTAAGCATGGATGATAAATCTATCACTGTTAAATTAGATGATGGTTCTAGTAAGATAATATTACTCCAGGATAATTTAACAGTTAGTAAGACAGATACTGCCACAAAAGCAGATCTAAAAACGGGAGTAAAAGTAGGAGTCTTTGGGACTAACAATTCTGATGGTTCTGTGACTGCTCAGAATATCCAAATAAACCCAATGTTTAGAACAGGTCAAGGGGAAGATAATCGCCAAAGTAGTTCAACTCGTTCGCCGAGATAATTCCGTTCAATTATAAAGAGAGGTAATTTTTACCAGATTCTAACATTACCTCTCTTTTAATTGGTTGTTAAAATAGGTTATAAAAGACAATAGATTAAATTTTTAAAATATGAAAATTAACAAAACTAATACTAAAATAACCAAAATACTTATTTATATTGTATTATTGGTATTATTATTTCCACAACCTGCACAGGCCTACTTGGATCCAGGTACTGGTAGTTATCTTTTTCAAATGTTAATGGCAGGAGTTTTAGGAACCTTATTTTTTATTAAGTCAATTATTAGAAAAGTAAAGGAATTTTTTAGCAAACTTTTTTCAGAAAGGTCAGTAGATGAAAAAGAGAATAAAGATAGAAAGAAATGAAGGGAATCCGGTATCTTATAAAGATCCCAGCGGTTTTGTTTTCTCTTTAAATGGAGAGATTTACCGTCAGATAAATAAAATTTATCAAGATAATTACCAGCTACTTAATAAATCCGGTCTTTATGAAAAATTAATTTCACTTGGATATTTAATTCCCCATCAAGAAATAAGCTTAAAAAGTCTCTCTTTATCAACTCAGTTTTATAAAACTATTAAACCTCAAAAAATTCCATTTATTTCTTATCCCTATGAGTGGTGTTTTAGTATGCTTAAGGATGCAGCATTGCTAACATTAAAAATCCAGCAAATTGCCTTAGAGCATGGGATGAGCTTAAAAGATGCTAGTGCCTTTAATGTTCAATTCTTTAATGGTAAACCAATTTTTATCGATACACTTTCTTTTGAAAAATATGAGGAAGGAAAACCTTGGGTAGCTTATAAACAATTCGTTGAGCATTTCTTGGCTCCACTTGCATTAATGTCATTTACAGATATTAGATTAAGCAAATTATCAACTCTATTTATTGATGGCATACCACTTGATTTAGTTACCCATATCTTACCACTAAAATCCCTTGTCAAACCATCAATGCTAATGCATATATACTTCCATTCATCAAGTCAAAAAAAATTTACTAATAAAAAATTAAGTCAATCACAACTAAAATTTGGTCTTAGTAAACGCTCATTTTTAGGCTTATTAGATAGTTTAGAGGGAGCTGTGAAAAATTTAAATTGGGATCCAAAAGGGACACAATGGTCTGATTATTATCAAAAAGCAAATAATAATTACTCTGACAGATCATTAAAAAAGAAAGCTGATTTAGTTTTGGATTTTTTAAATATTACAAGGCCAAGGACAGTTTGGGATTTGGGGGCAAACAGTGGACTGTTCTCAAGGATAGCCGCTGAAAATGGGGCTTTTGTACTTTCTTTTGATAACGACATGGGTGCTTTAGAAAAAAATTATTTAGAAATTGTAAGAGGCCAGGAAACAAATATCTTACCATTATTTCTTGACTTAACAAACCCGACTGCTGCTTTAGGTTGGGCTAACCGGGAAAGATTATCACTTATACAAAGAGGACCCTGTGATACTATTTTGGCTTTAGCGTTAATCCACCACTTAGCAATCGCCCAAAACATTCCACTAAATAATATTGCAAGCCTTTTTTCCCAACTCTGCAAACATTTGGTAATAGAATTTATTCCAAAAGAAGACTCACAGGTTGAAAGGTTACTTATGAATAGGATAGATATTTTTCCAGACTATACAAAAGAAAGTTTTGAAAAAGTATTTAAAGAATACTTTAAAATTATAAAGGTATATCCACTTAAAGAAAGTAAAAGGACTTTATACCTAATGGAAAAAAGAAATAAAAAATGAATAAACTGAAATATATTCACCCGTTTCTATTTGCTCTTTTCCCGGCGTTGTTTTTATATTCTGTAAATATTAGCCTTTTTAGGGAGAACGTACTAATAATTCCAATACTAATATC
>DAHXOS010000075.1 GCA_027364775.1 bacterium | reverse complement strand
CAGACTCTGGTTGTGACGCAGGAACAGGTGTCTCTTCTGCTGGTGTAGCAGGAGGAGTTTGTCCATCTCCCTGGGTATTTGGTTCAACTACTGGTGGCTGTTGGTTTCCTCCTTGTGCTGAAGGATCATAAGGTTTTGTTGGATCCATTAATAAATTCACCCCCTCTCAATTTGACCATCAGGTCTAATGGATTTAAGTTTAGAAGTTTTTATTCTCTAGTGTCAATGCGCAATTTAAGGTTGAGTAGCTACCTAAGATGCTATTGCAGCTTGGGATGCACCTTCAATTTTTTGTTTAAAAGGAATTAAAATATAAAAAGTTGTGCCTAAGTTAACCTCGGAATCTACCCAGATCTTACCATGATGAGATTCAACAATCAGTCTAGCAATATATAATCCTAAACCGGTTCCCTTTTGTTGAAAATTAATTATTCCGTTGGGTCTGGAAAATTCTTCAAATAGTTCTTTTTGAAACTCAGGTGCAATTCCTCTGCCCGTATCACTAACTTTTATAATTGCTCCCTCCGTAGTCTGGTCCAGTCCAATCTTAATCCTACCTCTATCTGTATATTTTAATGCGTTATCAACAAGGTTGGATATAACAACCTTAAGCCTTTCCTTATCCGCTTCAATTAAAATATCAGGTTCCTTATCAGTTGGTCCAACTATCTCAGATCCCCTGCTTTGAGCCACTGCTTTAAAACCTACTGTTAAAACCTCAGCAATCAAAGGCTTAAGGGAAAAAGATGATAGCCTTAATTTAAACTGTCCAGATTCTATGGCAGAGACATTAATTGTATCCTCAATTAATAAACCCAGATTGTCGGCATTAGTTTTGATGTTGGAAAGGATGGTTTTTTGATCGTTTGTAAAATTTACTCCGTCTGAAGTTAAAAGCTGAATATATCCATTGATTGCTGTTATTGGAGTCCTTAAATTATGAGATATTGCTGCTATATAAGTATTTTTTATTTTTGTCATCTCTTCGAGGTGTTGAAGCTTTAACTCTCTTTCTTTCATCTGAAAACTGGCTACTGTGGCCACCAAGCCGATAACTAAATTCAACAGAGTAATATTATTAGCCCATTCCTGACCTATTTGACCTGATACAAAACCTAAAGCTACTAGTAAATTAACCAATAATAGTTGAAAACTGGCAAAAAAGATTAATTGCCAGTTATCAAAAACAATTAAGGTGGCAATAAATAATAGTGGAATTAAGATTACATCTGAGTAAAAAGAAGCTGCTGCAAAAAGTAAAATATAACCACAAAAGGCCACAAAAACGGCCCATTTATCAAATCCTTCTCCTATTTTTTTGTGCAAAATATCAAACAAAGCAAACCAAAAAATAGTATGAAAAACAATTACTAAACCAAGAATAATTGTTAAATAGGTTCTATATATTACAAAACTGGGGATTTGAACTGTCCAAACTAATAACAAACAAATAACAGTCAATGTTAAGATAATTAGTTTAATAATTGTTTTAGGAGGATTTACAGTTCCAAGTAAACTAGATGTTGGTGCAGATTCCATCTTAAAAATATAGTATCATAACAGGTAAGATAAGCAAAATGATTAAGATCTTATTAATAGAAGACAACCAATTTATTATTGATATTTATATCCGCTCATTTGACGCTTGGAATAAAATCCATGATCAAGATTTATATCAGGTAATTGCTGCATATAATGGAGATGAGGGTTTAAAAAAAGCCTTTAATGAAAAATATGATTTTATTCTGCTGGATATTTTATTGCCAAACAAAAGCGGTATTAATATCTTAAAAGAACTAAAAGCTAATTCTAAAACTAAAGATATACCAATTTGTATGTTAACTAACTTAGGAGACGATCAAGTGATGGAACAGGCATATAAGTTGGGTGCAATTGGATATATGGTAAAGTCAAACTTTACACCGGAACAAATAGTTGAACAGACCCGGAATTTGCTTAATCAGGCAAATAAATAACCTTCCTGGCTTCTTGAGGTTGCTTAGCAGTATAATCTTAACCAATGTTAATTGATGAGGCAGATATTATTTTTAAGGCTGGTCATGGTGGACCCGGTAAGGTTTCATTTCGTCCTGCCAAAAAAGGTGGACCTGATGGCGGTAATGGCGGTAAAGGCGGAGATTTATATTTAGAGGCAACTTCAGATTTAAGCGCACTTAGGCAATTCACCCATAAAAAACTTATTGAGGCAGAAAACGGTCAAGGTGGAGGTTCTAATAAAAAAAGTGGTTTAGATGGAAGCGATAAAATAGTTTTTATTCCAGTTGGGTCATTAATTACCAGTAAAGATGGCAAAAAAAATATAGAATTAACGGAATCCGGACAAAAAATACTAATAGCTAAGGGTGGTTTAGGAGGTAGGGGGAATTTTGAGTTAAGGTCTTCAACTAGAACTACACCGATGTTTGCTCAACCTGGACTTCCTGGTGAATCATTTGAGGCGCATATCAGCTTACGTTATATCGCAGATTTTGGTTTGATCGGTTTGCCAAATGCCGGGAAAAGCAGCTTATTAAATGAACTAACCCGTGCAAATGCCAAAGTAGCCGAATATCCATTTACAACTTTAGAACCTAATTTAGGTATGTTGCAAGGCAAAATAATTGCCGATATCCCTGGCTTAATTGAAGGTGCATCAGATGGGAAGGGGCTTGGGGTTAAGTTTTTAAAACATATTGTTAAAGTTAGGCTATTAATTCACTGTATTGCTGCAGACAGTATTAATCCGGAAAATGACTACGCAGTGATTAGGAAAGAGATGGGAAATTATGATCCGGTATTACTGGAAAAAAGAGAAATAATAGTTATTACAAAATCCGACTTGATCGATGAGGAGCAATTTAAGAAAATTGAAAAACATTTTAAAAATAAAACTTTGCTTAAAGTATCAATATATAATTATGATGATATGGAAAAATTTAAAAAAGTAATTTTAAGTCACTAAAGATTAATCTAATCTTTCTATATCTGCACCTAACGCTTTAAGTTTATTAACTATATCCTCATAACCTCTTTCAATTAGTTCCGCACGGTTAATAGTACTTTTACCTTGGGCAATTAAAGCAGCAAGGACTAAGGCCATACCTGCTCTAATATCAGGAGATTCCATATCCCTAGCTTTTAATTTTGTTGGACCATAGATAACCACTCTATGGGTGTCGGCAATTGTAATTTGAGCTCCCATACCAATCAGTTTATCAACAAAAAACATCCTAGATTCATACATCCAATCATGAAGTAATGATACGCCTTTGGCTTGGGTGGCCAAAACAATAAACAAGCTCATTAAGTCTGTAGGAAAACCGGGCCAGATATTAGTATGCAGTCTGGGGGCTATTGCAACCAAATTTCCGGCCGAAGCTGTAACAGTTTTATCAGGATTCTCCTTTAAAATTACCCCCATTTTTCTAAGTGGTATAGTTACCGGTTCCCAATCGGAGATGTCACAACCTCTTATTTTTATTTCTCCCCTAGTTAATGCAGCTGCAATCGCATAAGAACCAAATTCTATATAATCTGCACCGATTGTAAAATCTGTTCCTTTTAACTTCTTTTTGCCTTTAATAGTTAAGGTTGTATCACCTACACCAGAGATCTCTGCACCCATTTGATTTAACATATTACACAGATTTACAACATGAGGTTCCTTAGCACAATTTTTTAAGATAACCGTCTTGCTGCCCAAAACTGAAGCTAGTATAAGGTTTTCAGTACCAGTTACCGATTGTTCCTCAAGAAAAATTTTAACATCTCCTTCTTTATATTTATTTACAATCTGATATTCCAAATCTTTAGTTTTAACATTAAATCCCAACTCCTTGAAGCCATTGAGGTGAGGTTCAATTGTTCTTTTTCCAATAATATCTCCGCCGGGATGATAAAATTTAACCTTACCTAAGCGTGACAAGATAGCACCAACTATAACTATAGATCCTCTAAGCTTAGCCATTAACTCTCTTGGCAGCTCCTCAGAATTAAGTTGTACTGCTTTGATCTTAATTAGATCATCCTCTAAGGTAACCTCTGCACCAATTGCATTAAGAATCTCCAGCATTACGTCAGTGTCTCTAATTTTGGGGATATTCCGCAAAATAACTTCTTCTTCAGTTAATAAGGCTGCTGAAATACAGGGAAATAGTGCATTTTTATTACCAGAAATATGGACATCACCCTGGAGTTTATTACCGCCTTCAATTAAGTATTTTGCCATAATTTATGTTTATTGTATCTCAAATTGGAGAAAAAGGACAAACTTACTTGCTTAGGATTATAAATCAGGACTTTCTTAAAACGGGCAAACCGGTTTTTTTACTTTCTACTACCTGATAACCATCCGGCATATCTATACCGGTATTATTACGTTCATCCCGGGAAAAGTAAAATATTTTTTGGGTTTTACCACTGCCTCTTAGGGTAATTTCCTTAGAATTTAAGTAATATTTTGTACCCTTAGAGTTGGTGTGCAGATATGCCATATTGTTCTATATCTGGTAGTTTATGATTGCTTTTTAAAAATTAAATATAGAAGAAGTAATAATATGGTAAGTTTACAGATTAAAAATTTTAATCTTTAAATTCCGGAAATACCAAACATTCTTCCAACGTAATAAGTAACACCCATGGCCAACGCTCCACCAAAAACAACTCTGAGGGTTGCCTTTAGAATATTAGCTCCACCCACCTTTGCACTAACGCTGCCTGTAATTACCAGTGCTATTAATACTGAAATGAAAGTTACGGGGATTCTTAAATTGTCTGGAGGTAAGATAACTGCAATTAGTGGAATCATAGCGCCAGCTAAAAAAGATAAAGCAGAAGCAATAGCTGCATGCCAAGGATCTGTTAAATCATTAGGATCTATACCTAACTCTGCATCAAAATGTGCTGCTAATGGGTCATGGGCTGTTAACTCTTTTGCTACAATCTGGGCAGTTTTTTTAGAAAGGCCTTTTTTATGATAAATTAAGGTTAGTTCTTCTAATTCCTTTTCAGGGAAATTTTCTAACTGATATTTTTCCTTCTCCAACATAGCTCTTTCACTGTCTCTTGAACTTGAGACAGAGACATATTCACCTGCAGCCATGGAAATTGCTCCAGCCACAATTCCAGCCAAACCTGCAGTTAGAATAATTGGTACAGAGTTAGTAGCACCAGCAACACCTACAATTAAACCTGCAATGGAAACAATTCCGTCATTTGCACCTAAAACTGAGGCTCTTAACCAGTTTAATTTTGCCCCTTTTCCTAGCTTTTCTAATTCCTCTTCAACAGAAGGATAACTCTTTACCATAAGTATTAGTTTATCAAAAAATAAAATCTGAAGATAGTATCTGATTTATTAAGGAGAGTGTATAATCGCAAATGTATGACTAAAATGAAAAGTAAGGTGAGTAAATTACAACCTAAATTTACTGAACCTAGGTGGATCCCAACTACGATATAGTCTTATGATACTATTGATATAGATTATGTCTGAATCAAGACCTTTAATCGAAATAATTTCAGAAAGCAAAGATGAAGCACTACATGATAGTTTACGTCGCGAACTAAAAGCAGTAAAACCTTCTCAAGATGCAATCTATCAAAAGCTTGGAGTAAAACCTATTAGACCAGAGGATATCCCTAGGGATGATTCGCCAAAGGATTTTGAAGGACGGTATCAGGCATATAACTTTACAACTGAAAATCTAGGAGCTTATATGCCACATATGGATCTAAATGGTAAAGGTATCCTAGCGGTAGCAGGAAGTAGTGATTTTTCAATAGCAGCTTATGCCTTAGGTGCAAAGGATATTACAGCTGTAGATATTATGCCAGGAGCATGTTTATTTGGTGAACTAAAAACTGCTGGATTAGTCGAATTTGATCGTGAAGATTTTATGGACTTTTTTGCCACAACTGGAGACAAGGTATTTGACTCTGTTTCATTTGATTATCATAAATACCTACGTTTAAGAGATTTACTTTCCGATACTGCAAGATCATTTTTTGATCAACTAATCCGTCCTGAAGGAAACCATCCATCGTTGTCTCCTGATCATTTATTGATAACGAAAATACAATCGATGGAAGATTTAAAAAATATGTCTTATTACTTAAGAGATAACAAGACATATATGCAAGCTCAAGCGCGATTTAAACCAGTACTTTACTATCCACAATCAATAACTGATAGGTTGGTTGATGCAAGTCATGGAAGACAAAAATATGACATGGTATATCTTTCAAATGTGCCTACTTATCTAAAGGATGAAGGAAAGCAAAGAGTGATTTCAGAAGGGAGACGAGTACTCACTCCTAAAGGTAATATTATTTACACTCAGTTTAGGTCTAATGATGATATCGATCCATATAGGTCTGAATTTGAAAGAGGGTTAGATGCACATAATACGTTTACTGGAGGGTCACTAAAAGGAATGGTTGTTAAAAGTGAAGCAATGGTTTCAACTGGTTATGAACCGGATCATAAATTAGTTGTACGTAGTTTAACACCTAATTACTCCTTAGGAAGGCGTTTATCTGGTATTCTTCGAAGATGAAGTTAATTAATCATTTCCTCCTTAATAAGTAAACATATTCTAGTCGATCGAACCTTAGACTAGAAGGCAAAAAAGTGCAATATGACGCTCTAAAACCTTTTGATACAATCTTAAATTGCTCTGAACGTCAACGCTGGCTGGCAATTGTGGACGATTTTCGAAAAGCTAATTGGTTAGAAGTCGTCCGTTACCCAGAATTAGTTTATCAAAAATCAGTTAAATTACTAGAGGAGAATGGATATGCCTATGCTTAAAACACCACCAGTTTGGGATCAGTTAGAAGCTTGGGATCGCAAGATAATTATTGCGGTATGTTTTGATGGGTCTGCTGAGAGTGCCAGAAAAAACTTAAGATTGTCTAAGAATCAATTTAATAAACGCTGGTTATACCTTGAGCCTATCTATCAAGACTTATTAAATTTTCTTCCAACCTTTGCACTGAGAAGGTTAAACATATGGAGGTGGTGGGTGGCACAACCCCCTCTACAGAAGAAGGGTTAAAGGGGTCGACTTACGGTATATAGTGAGGACGGATACACAATATTTTAAAAAGGGAATCCATATAAAAATTAAAACTCAGAAAAAATTTTGGAAAATCTTAGAAGATAGATATAAACTTTATACCTAATGACTAGTTACTAAATTTGGCTTTAATATTGTCCAATAATTTAGAGATATTACTCTCAGTTGTTTTATCAATACTAATGGTCTCCCCTCTTATTGATTCCAAAAATAACTTAGCATCTAACACCTTATCTCTTTTAGCGGATTTGGCATAATCTGAGTTGCTAACCTTTAAATCTACTTGTTCATCACCTAAAACATACTTCTTATAATCACCTTGGCTAAAAATATTTTCAATTGCTCCTTCCACTGGAATCTTAGTCAACATTTCCTGAGTTGTAGTAACCCACTCAGCTTTAATATTTTTTAAAGCATCTTTTAATCCTTGGTCATTGTCATAGAGATAAATTACATTACAACCCCAACCTTGGAGGATGGTTCCAATCTTTGGCATATTCCCTGAACCACCCCCATAAATGAAATTAATATTTTCAAGGTTAGTTAACTTTTTAAAAGCTTGGAGATAATAATAATCTGATGGACCTTCAACAACTACATTATTTACCTTATCAATTTGGGTAATACTGTCTGTCATCTCTAACCCGATGGCAGTCATAATAGGTGTTAGTGTTTCCTTGTCGGCCACTTTATGAATTTTATTTTCAATAACAGTTCCTTTTTTAGTAGTTTTTTGAACTAACCTAACCCTATCTAGTTTATCGGCTTCTATTAAATAGGGAGAGTGAGTAGAAAAAATTATCTGGGCATCTTCTGCTGCTTCCTCTAGCTTATTTAAAATATCTCTTTGTGCTTTCGCATGAAGATAAAGACCTGGTTCATCAATTAGGATAACATTTCTGTATTCTTCCTTTGCTCTGCCGGTAACTCTAATATAAAAGGCTAGGTGC
>DAHXOS010000059.1 GCA_027364775.1 bacterium | reverse complement strand
CTGTCAACTCATACACTGAATGTGGTGCATACCTTAGATATTTCACCCATCAAGCTTAACAAACATTGGTAGAGGCTGAAAGTCCTCGTCTTGAAAAGACGTAGCTATCCTAGCGCACTGAAACTAGTATAACAGAATTACTTTAGATTTTTAGACACTTGGAGATAATTAAGTAACTTTTTTTCTTATTCTCCTGGATATGGATAATCTAATTTTTTAGCTACATCTTTTGTAATACCTATGATTAAATCAAAATCTTCTTTAGAAACTTGTTCAGCTAAATCCTGACACATTTTCTGAAACTCATCCAAGGATATTTCTCTTTTTCCTGTTCTTTCACTGTAGCTATAGATGTTCATCTTTTTTTGATAACCTAACTAAATATTCTTCTATAAGTTTAATGTCTACTATGTCTTTATCTCTACCATAAGCACTCTTCCACTTAATAACTTCTTCTAGAGGAGCAAATGGGATACCATCAATTATTTCTGCATTTTCAATTAACCATTTTGGATCTGGATTATACTCACCATAAGTCCAATTATCTACTACTTCCATATTATCTTTGTATAAATATCTTCCTTGTAGTTGAGTTTCCCAAGATCTTTCTTCCCATCCTTCTTGTTGGAGTTGATTGTAAAGTTCTGGTAAAACTAAGAGGTCTATATCTCTGGTTTTTCTTATACCATGGGCTTGTAATGGTCCACTGCCAAATACAATATACTTGCCAAAAGGTAAGTTAAGTTGCTTTATCTTATTTATTAAATCCATATAATCTCCTTTTTAAGTTCTAATATAGAAGCTACCACAGGTATATTTATTTTTAAATCTTCTACCTTATTTACCATTTTCTTTTAACCAGTTAGCAAAATCTTTCCAAAGTTGTAGTTCTGCTTTTATATTAAGTATTCCTTTAGCTTTTTCCTCAGATACACTTAAATTATCTTTGAAACTAACGACCATATCTGAACTTCTTCCCTGCACTTTACTAGGCTGGCTTAAAATTTTACCAACTGAATCATTCTCAAATATCTTTAAACCACCATTATCAATATAAACTATAACCTGCCTTAAAATACTAGTTCTGTCAGTTTTATTTTTCATTAAACTTATAAAATCTTCAGGTGCAAACCAATTATTTATATATTTCATATAGGGACCTGGGAAACCATTTAGAGCAGGTATTATCCATCCTGAATCATTTACAAATAGCGGTTGTTTAACTTCCTCAAAGGCCATTTTTGCTTTTTCAATTGCAATTTCTTCAATGGAGTCAGACTGAATTTCAGGAATGTCAATTACCTTCTGCTCAACCACAATATTGTGATTTTTTAACATTTCCTTAGCTGAATTAAATTTATGATGATTGCTAGTTACATAGAAAATCATATTTGAAGTATAGCAAAGTTAGCTATTAAACTACAGATTATGAAGGCTTAATCTCTTAGTCATTGTAATATTGATCTTAATTGTATCCGATCAACTGACATCTTATAAAGAATTAAATGTTTATTTTGTGGAATATGAAGCTAAACTATATTGAATAAGGTAGTGGTTAGAAAAAACTATTAGTGGTAAGAAACTCCTTACTCTTGTTTAGCTTTATCACAAACAGCAATCCAAATTATAGCAGGTTCCACGCCTAATTAATTGGTAAAAATTAAATGTTAATCTTTAAATGAATAAAGTTTTGTATTCACTTTTAGCCATATAGCAAATTCATTCCATATAGGATTCTCAATATAGGAATTAATTCCTTTTTGAGTACATTCAGCAACAGTTTTACCTGAAGACAGAAGAGACACAACTCTCATCGCCGGTAATCCCTCCCCCCGTATCTCATTTATAAAATATCCTTTTATCTCTGCTGTAAAAAATTTGGTTTGTTTATCATCAATATAACAAATCACTTCATGTTTTAGTATTGTTTTATCTTCATGTAGTTGCATCAGATTCAAAAAATCTTGAGAGGATAGACAATTATTCATGTATTTCATATATGCTCCAGGAAATCCATTTAATGCTGAAATAGACCATCCGTGATCACTAATAAAGAGTGGCGTGTTTAATTTCTCGAATGCTTGTTTTGCTTTATGGATTGCTATGTCAACTAATGATTCTGATTGTATTTCGATAAGCTCTAACTCATGTTCCCTGAAAAAAATTCCAAGGGGCTCTAGATTTCTTCTCGCTGTAATTATTTTTTCTTTATTTGAAGTAATATACTTTAACATAAATATCTACTAACACTAAAAATTATTATGTCTTAGATGATTTATAGGGTTTACGTGAATAAGTACCTCTTCTCATTTGGAAGGCTGGTCTTTTTATTTGTAGGAAATTCAACTGGTTCTAGGTCAAAAACTTCTTTAAACCGTATTAAACCAACCTGATAAAAGTGTATTTTAGTGAATACCTGTCAAGGAGTAAAAAAACGCTTCAGCGAAACAGTTATTGGTTTTGAATCATTGGAACATGGTCTATATGTAATGATATTGTCTTTAACTACCTCAACTGAAATCTTACGACAGTGATACTTTTGAAAAATAGTATTTGTATAAAGGAGACCAGGAAAAATAGTCCATTGCTGTTTAATTGCGCTGGAATAATCAACGGTAGCTCCACCACTCCAATTATAAATTAATATTTGATAGTCTTTTGTTTGTAACTGAGAAGTTGGTTTAAAGAAACCTTCTTCATTCCAAAACAACCTTAACCCTAAAAATCCTGATAACAACAATAAGGGAATAGATATAAATATACCAAAAAATAAAAATGTCGTTATAGCTCGTTTAGATGAGTCTTGTTTAAAGGGAATCAGTAGTACCAAAAATGCAATTAGTATGCCTAACGAAATATTAGCTAAATTATTGATAGTATAGTTTGCAAAGATAATATTTGGACTAGCAACAATTACCGTGTAAAGTGATATTAAAAAGATTATTATTACTCTTACTAAATTAAATCTATCAAATAGGTAAGTTTTTTTAGAAATCTTTTTAGCTTTCATATTTTAATTATGGTATCTTGAACGAATAAACACAACAGACTTACTTTGAATATAAAATTGAACCTTAGGGAAGATATTCTTTAATAGTAGTGTATTTAGCTAATAATCTTTTATCTTGGTCTAAAATGAATCTGCTAGCAATATAAAAGAATATTAGGGTTAAAATTTTACTTGTGATACCAGCTAAATAATTCCTTTGAATGGTCATTGTCAAGCACCCATTTCTTTGAACAAGTATTCTCTGTCTAAACGAAATTTTTCAGGTGAGGTTTTGAGCTTGGTATGAATCCTTTGGGTGTTGTAGTAATGAATTTGCTGGGCAATCTTTGCAAATAATTCACCTAAATT
>DAHXOS010000055.1 GCA_027364775.1 bacterium | reverse complement strand
GATTTAGTCACTGCTCAATCATTTGTCTATCCTCATAGATTAGAAAGTGGGGAGAGCGAATATCTATTTTTAGTGGTTTCTGCTTCCGGCGAAGATATTTTTATCAAAGTAAGACAAAAAGGATTACAGCTTGAAGAATGGTTTTTTGGCTCTTTACAAGCAATTCCCAATAAGCTTAATCAGGGAGCCAATACTTTAGTTGAATATTTAAATACAGCAACCAATTTAGAAGTTGTTTTAGGATTTTTAGATATCAAAGGACGGCTTTACCTAAAATTTTACGGTAGCCCGAAGGTGGTTCTAGACAGACATGGGCAGTTGCTGGATCCTTTAGAAGGATTTTCTGAAAATCAACTTATCTCGGGAAACTTATTAGAAGGAGATAAAGTGCTTTTTGCAACAGTACAGACTGAAAACCAAGATAACAGATTGGAAAGTAGGTTTATAAAACAATTGCTCTCAAGTGATGGAGAGTCCTTAGAAGATGAAATTGAAATGTATTATCAAAGAAATAACTTACTTGATCCGGTGGCAGTCGTTTTAATTGATAAACCTGTAACAACGATTGACCAGTTAGCTTATGGTCAAACCAAAAATAATGCAATATTCTCTAAATTAAGCCTAAAGTTTTCAAATATAAAATCAAAGCTAGCCTTGATTGGATTATTGGTAGTTTTGCTGATTGTAGGATCAATCTTTTTATTTAACTCATTTTCTCAAAAGCAACTTAATAACCAAAAACAAACAGCAAATAAAACTAATACCCAGACTCAAAATAACAGTTATGAAATTAGTAACTGGCCGATATTTCTAAGTTTGGATTTAATAAAACCAAACTTTGCCCCCAAAAAGTTATCAAATTCATTGGGGAGCTTATTATTACTAGATGAATCTCAACAAAGCCTGGTGCTTTTAGACATGACTAAAAAGACAAATACTATTTTAGCCGGCTCCATTCAGTTAGGAAATGTAAGAGATGCTAGTCTATACACTGACTATGTTTATGCTTACTCTGAGGACAAGGGGGTATCTCAAATTGATTTAAATACAAATAAAATTAACGTAATTATAAAACCGGATCCGGAATGGGGATATATAAAATCAATTTATGCCTTTGCAGGCAACGTCTATTTACTAGATAGTATTAAAAATCAGGTTTGGAAATATGTTCCGGTAAAGGCCGGTTACTCAGATAAAGTTACTTATCTTACAGATGGGGTAAAGGCAGATTTTACTGGGAGTAAGCAGATGTTTATTGACTCCTCAGTTTGGGTATTAAAGCGAGAAGGTGAGATTTTAAAATTTACATCAGGAAATAAAGACTTTTTTTCACCGGCAGGGTTAGATAAGCCGTTAAAAGAGATAACTGCAATATATGTTTCTGAAAAAGAAGATAGGGTATACCTATTAGATGCTGAAAATGCAAGGCTGGTAGTTTTAAAAAAGAATGGAGAATACTACGCTCAATATAACGGTGATAAATTTAAAGCAGCTAGTAATTTAATGATAGATGATAAAGCAAAAAAGATCTTTTTACTTGAAGGGTCAAAGCTTTATCAACTTGATTTAAGATAATTATTTTAGCTTTTTAACATGCTTTTAAGTACAATATTCCTAAAAAGCTTTATAATAAGAAGCTGGGTTTATCAGAACCTTACTCTTGCCCAAAGTTAGACATAAAAAACAATGAAGATATTAAATAAAAAAGCTCGTCATGAATATCATATTTTAGAAACTCTGGAAGCAGGGATAGCTTTGTCCGGACCAGAAGTTAAATCAATTAGAAATAATAGGGTGACTTTAGATGATAGTTTTGTCAGGATTCAAAATAGGGAAGCCATCTTAAAAAACCTCTATATTTACCCATATCAAGCAGCTGCTAATGATAAATATGATCCCAGGCATGATAGAAAGTTATTACTTCATAAAAAACAGATTGACTATTTACAAGGTAAATTATCAGCCTCAGCCACCACCTTAATACCTTTATCAATTTATGAAACTAGGAATATGTTTAAAGTGGAGCTTGCTCTTGCAGCTTCTAAACGTAAATTTGATAAAAGGAAGGCTATTAAAAAAAGAGATGAATTAAGGCGGATTTCTCAAGAGCTAAAAGGCCTTTAAATTTGCTTTTTGAGCCTAAAAGTAGTAGAATATTAATCACGGGGACGTATAGTTTCGATAGAGTTGCACTTTAAAAACCGCAAGCCAAGCATGAAATCTCACCTTGTAAAAATGTGATTTCAAAATCTAAACGGCATTAAAAACGCTGTTGCTTCTGTTAGAGGCGTATTTGCTCAGGGGTTCGCTCCTGTGGCTTTCGCTTAACTTAAGCTATCTTGGTAAATTTTCTTCTAGGTGAAATTGCTAAGGTATATACTCAGCCTGGATGCGGTTGTTTTGGTGTAGGTTGATCCAAAATAATTTAAGTTAACTCAATCTGAACTTAGTTTTCCTGTCAGTTTGGTTAAAACTTAAGTTCTAAATATAAACTGACTAAGCTTGTAGAAGTTTTTAAGTTGTTGCTTTAGACCCGGCTCACAGCCGGCGTCTCCACCAATAAAGCCTCTTTCTGATTGAGAAGGGGCTTTTTTGTTATATTCAAATAAGTGAGATCAATTTTAGATCTGTTATTTCCTAAAAAATGTATAGGTTGTAGTAAAATAGGCAATTATTTTTGCTTATCTTGCATAGCCAATATTAAACAAACAGAGTTGGTTTGTCCTTTTTGTGAAAGATTATCCTTAGGGGGAATGACCCACCCAATTTGTAGAAGAAAGTATGGACTGGATGGATTATGGAGTCTAGGAATTTATGAAAAACCACTTAAAAATGCTATACAAAAATTAAAATATAAGTGGATAGAGGACTTAGCCAAAGTTTTAGCTGATATTACTATTGAATACTGGGCAAAAAAAGGAACTTTTTTACTGGACAAAATTAAAAAAGATCAAGGAAAAAACTGGATACTTGTGCCTGTTCCTCTTCATAAAAAACGTCAAAATTGGAGAGGGTTTAATCAGGCAGAGCAATTAGCTTGCAATCTGGGGCAAAAGTTAGATTTACAAATGGAAAATGCTTTAATCAGAGTTAAAAACACTAAACCTCAAGTCAGCCTGGATGCTTACAGTAGGAAACAAAATATAAAAGGCGCATTTATTTTAAATTCTAAATGCCAAATACAAAATTCTAATGTTATTTTAGTAGATGATGTTTGGACAACTGGCTCAACCTTAAAAGAATGTGGATATATTTTAAAAAGGGGAGGGGTAAAATCAGTTTGGGTGCTGACCATTGCTAGATAAAAAGTGCCCATTTTGTTACAATTTGCGAGCTTAAGGAGAGTTGCCCGAGTGGTTTAAGGGGACGGTTTGCTAAACCGTTGGCGTGAAAA
>DAHXOS010000047.1 GCA_027364775.1 bacterium | reverse complement strand
ATGATTGACTCAAGAGTGATTATTGACGGGCCGGGAGCAGAAAAATTACTTGGCCGTGGAGACATGTTGTTTTTACCTCCTGATGCCTCAAAACCGATGCGTATTCAAGGAGTACTTGTGACCGACCCGGAGATTAACGGTATTGTTACCTCTCTTAAGGAAATGGGTATAGCACCGCAATATTCTGCAGAGGTCACTGAGATGCCAATTGGAAAAATTGGTAAAGGAATAGGCGCTTCAATGAATGGAGGTGGAGAAGACCAGGATGATTTATTTGAGGAAGCTGTCAGAACTGTTTGCCAATATGACCGGGCTTCAGCTTCACTTTTGCAAAGAAGATTAAAAGTAGGTTATGCCAGAGCTGCCAGAATTATCGATGAGTTAGAGTCTGCCAGAGTGATAGGTCCGGGAGACGGGGCAAAACCTCGAGAAGTACTTGTGAGAAATGCAGATGAGTACTTTGCCCAAGGCAGCGGAACTTCTTAAGATATTTGAATGTAAGTTAGTTTTCAGGAGGTAAAAATTCTTCTCCAGCAGAGGTAGCTTCAGGAGCTTTAACATATTCACCAGGCTTTAACCATTGGATATAAGAACAACCTGTGGCCTGTTTTTTCTCTCTGTCCCAGCCTGAGGTCGAACATTTTTTCATCTTTTTTCCTGCTGTAGTGGTATATAAAACCAAATCTTCACTACAATCCGGACACTTTTCAGCTAATTTTTCGGTGGTGCCGTTAATCCACTCAACATAATCACATCCTATAGACTGTTTTGTATTTGGATCCCATCCTCCTGTTGAACATTTTTTCATTTTTTTACCAAACCTGGTAACTGTTAGCAAGAGTGGTGCCCCACATTTAGGACATTTTTCATCTAATTCTTGGGGTTCAACAGCCAACCACTTAACATAATCACACCCTTCGGTTTTTTTAGTTTGGGGATTCCAATTGCCATTAGAGCATCTTTGTAACTTTCTACCACTGGGGGTTTCTGTAACAGGAGATAAAGGACTACTGCATTTTGGACAAGATTCTTCCATAAGTTGGTCTATTCTAACAACTGTTACTCTAAAAGATCAACTAATTATTTCAAGATTAAGTATTCCAATGAGCTTCAGTTTGGGTATCTTCTAAAGGTGTAACATTTACTAAATCAGGGTTAACAACTTCTTTAGTTTCTTCTTTTGGCTCTTCAGCAGGAATAAGTTCCAGCTCTTTATCTTGTCTGAGATTTTCTAAAACTTCATCAATTGGAGATAAAGCTTCTTTTAACCTTTTTTCTTCTTCAGCTTTTTTCTTCTTTTCAATTTGGGACTCGGCAGTGTTCTTAAATCTTTCAAATTGCGTTTGATCTAAATACATATAAGCTAAGATGGTTTTTTGAGAGGTACCTTCTTTAATTTGCTTTAAGTTGTTAAATAAGATTACATATGAATCTTCATCGGTTTCCGGGTTTTTGGAATGTGAAATTTCTACCTGGTAATCTCTTAAATCAGCACGGTAATGGTCTTTAAGAGAGGATGGATCATATTGAGATAAGTCAGTATGAGATATTTCTAGCTTGTCTTGAGTGATTAAATCAATTAACTGAGAGATATATTTTTCAGCTTGTTTTGAATCTCCGATCGGTGGATTAATTTGTAAATTGGACATTGGCGAAATTATCTATAAATCAGCTAGTTTAGTCAACTAGATCAATTGCAACCATTCTTGATTAGAACGGCTCAGACGGCTACAATTATGCATGAGATGAGAACAGTAGGCCAGATATTAAAAGAAACCAGAGAGACAAAACTTTACACTTTAGAAGAGATAGAAAAACATACTAAAATCAGGTTAGAGCTACTTCAGGCTTTGGAGGCAGATCAATATGAGAAATTGCCACCACCTACGTTTGTACAAGGGTTTATTAAAAACTACGGTAAATTTCTAAACTTGGATACGGAAAAACTATTGGCTATCTTCAGGCGCGATTTTGAAACTAAAAAACACCCGCCAATTATTATGCAAAGTTTTAAAAAACCAATTGGAAGAAGAAAATTAAATATTACTCCTGCTAGAATTTTAGGACTAACAATTAGCTTAATTGTGGTTGGGTTTTTTGCTTATCTTTGGATTGAGTACCGGCAGTTTGTGGGAGCACCACCGCTAGAGGTAATAAGTCCGCAAGATCAGCAAATAGTTGAAATCCCCACTGTAATAG
>DAHXOS010000035.1 GCA_027364775.1 bacterium | reverse complement strand
AATTTTAGCTGCCAATTCTCCCTCATTTTCTACCCATGCTAATAATTTAGTAATATCCAAAGACATTAGTCTTTTAGTTGCCAAAGGAGCAGGTGCATTTCCTATTACAATCATTCTAGCCAGGTTATTTACTAAAGCACTTTTGCCACTCCCCGGGGAACCAACCAACAAAACATTGCGGTCTTTCTCCTGAGCTAAGATATTTAAAGTTTCAGCCAAAACACTCTGTCTGCCTATAAATTGTGGGAATCCTTTAGTTGCAGCCAACTTAGTTAGATCATTTGCAATTGAATCTAAAGCAGGGGTGGGAGAAGAAAGCCAGCCCCTGTTTACCCCTTTTAAATGCTTGATAGCAAACTCTTCATCCCAAATATAAACTCTTCTCCAATTATTTTTTCGGTATTCCAAAAATTTTAATGCTTGCTCAAAATCCTTTGGCTGAAGGTCTAACTTTAATAAAGCATTTTCTACCCCGTTTAAACTTAATAAAAAGGTAACCCAAAAATACTCTGCGCTGACATACTTAGCCTCAGATTTTTTAGCCAAATTAAAAGCTTGTTCAAGAATTTGGTCACTTAATATAAATTGCTGAACACCAAATTGTTTCCCAGAAAGCTCAAGAGATTCTAAAAGACTTTGAACCTCTATACTATTTATTAAGTATTCCCAAGTTAATATCTTTGGTTTTAGCCTAGTTGCCTTCCAGATATCTTTAAAGTTTTTAATATGCCATAAACTTGTCTTGGGTGTATAAAGAATTTGATGAATAAATATTGAAAACCCAGTTAAGATTAGAGCAAAATCAATACTTTTTAATCCAGGCGGTAAAACTATCCATAATACCGGTGATAAAAACCAAAGTAGTGAGACAAAAATGCTGGATAAGGTTACAAGAAAAAAAGCAATTAGCCCAAGGCAGATTCTGCTTAACCTGAATATAAAACTTAATAATTTTCCAACAATAGAACTATCATGAAAAAGGGGAGTAGCTAAAAGCTTCCACATTAATCCAACCGCTAAATCTTCTTCCAAAATATTTATTAAATTATGCCAGGATCTAATAAAAACCTCTAAAGAATCTAAGTACCAGAATTTTAATAATTTTATAGGCAGTCTCAACATAATATTAGAATTAAACTATTGAACCCGGACAACGTTTCCTTGCAGATCCAATTCTACAAAGTGTTTTGCTCTCCCCTCTATAAAAGCCTGACACTGGTTTTTGGGATCATTATCTAAAGCTATCCTTGGATTATGAACTATATCTACTACCCAACCTGTCATTAAATCATTAGTTAAGCAAGGCCCTTGACTAAAATCCTGACCTAATCTTTTTCTTTGTTCAAATAAAGCTTGAGCTTGGTTTACTGCTCGGTCAAAGTCTACCGATGCACCTCTTTTATAGGCATTCTCTTTTTTGTTAATTGCCACCGTGAGTAAAGATACAATTAAAATCACTGTTAATGATAGCAGCAATAAACTAACATTTCGCTTCATGATTATATTGTGGCTTTTTTAATACTATACCGCAAGGATGAATCTTACATATATTAAAAGAGTTTGGTATAATTGCCACTTCCAATATTCTTAATTAAATTCCGGATTTCCATTTTTATTAACTCAGCACTAACTACAGTTATTGGTAATTTTAAACTCCTGGCTATTTCATCCATGTGTTTTGGTTCCTTTTCTATAAACTCCAGAATTTGAAGCTGCATAACAG
>DAHXOS010000017.1 GCA_027364775.1 bacterium | reverse complement strand
TTTTGTATCCCTAGCACTTTTTTGAGAACCAGTAAAAATAGTTAAACCAACTGTAGCTAAAATAGCTACGATTGCAATCGCCATCATTAATTCAATTACGGTAAAACCTTTTTGGGAGTTTTTATTGGGCAGTGCAAGTTTCATGTTTTTACTCTAATCTATTATCTTCACTTTTTAAAAAACTTGTCAATATATCATTTTAATTTAGAGATTTAGCTTGAAATACCATTTTAAAATATCATTACCATAATATAAAGCAATAAGGCTGGCAACAGATAAAAAAGGTCCAAAAGGAATAGTTTGTTTAAGATCTCTTTTCTTTATTAAAATTAAAAAAATACCTACTAGGGAACCGTTAATAAAGGCCATCATCAGGGCAAGCAGAGATCTTTCAAAACCCAAAACTAAACCCATGAATATTCCAAGTTTGAGATCACCTAATCCCATACCCCGTCCGCGAGTTACTAAAATAAGTAAGCCAAAAAATAAAAAAAGTGCCCCCGCCCCAATTAACCCCTCTATTAAAGGTGCTGCATTAATTAAGGCATGCCTGTAAAAATAATCTGAGTTGGGGAAAAGTAAATATTTACCCAAAATTGAGCTGTTTAAAGAGTTATAAAAAAAGTATACTCTGCCAGCTGCCGAAATAAGTAGATACAGGAATGCTATAATAATTGCCGGATAAGTAATCCTATCTGGTATTAAACCGGTTTTAAAATCGGTAATAAAAACTATCAGCAATACACAAACCACAAAAATCTGAAACACCAGGTCAGCTAAATTAAATATTGAACTAACATTAAGAATAGAAAAATAGTTTATAAAAGAGTTGTTATCAAAAGGTAAATTTTTAACAAATAATAGGCTAAACAAAAAGGCTGTCAAAAGCTCTACTAAGGGATATTCCAAAGGTAACTTAAAACTACAATAACGACACCTACCTTTTAAAATCAAAAAAGATAAAACAGGGAAAAGGTCGTACCAGGCAAGTTTTTTCTTGCATCTATCACAGTACGACCTTCCCCAAAATGACTCATCTGTCAAAGACCTGTTGGCCAAACAAAGAATCAAACTTCCAAACAATAAACCCAAACCGAATCCTAGACCAACGCTTAACATGCTAAAAAGATTAAGGAATTATAGTTAAGTCCGAACCTTTCTCATAAACGTTATCATTATTACCACCATCGGTTCTCATCTTATCAGCGTACTTCTGAGATTCAAGTGTTGCATTGATCTCCCAAGCTGTGCCTGTACTGTTTGTGGTGTAAACATAATGATAGGTAGCATCGTTAATAGGATCAACTGGTAAAGTTGGTAGTGATACCGCTTTTTGGCCGGAAACGTTAACTTTCACCCATCCTGTACCATCGGTCTTGCGGTTTGCAACTGATCCCGGATTACTATCGCCAGTACATGGCGCATTATTAGGGGGAGCACAAAGAACTGCACTACCGGAAGTAGTTGCTTCCTGAGCTGCGACATTAATTGCTTGTTGTAATGTTGCCATATCAGCAAGTCTAACAGAATCATTGCTTTGGCGCCTAAGCTCGATAGGATTAATAACTACTCCAATTACTAAAGTTAAAATTGCAATAATAGCGATAACGACTAAGAGTTCAACTAACGTAAACCCTTGGGCAGTTTTCCTCAAATTGACTCACCTCCTTAAATTAGTTCATAGTTGATAGTTTGTAGTTTATAGATTTCTTGCGATTTCTACACTTTATCTATTTCTTACTATTTACTATATTCATTGTACTCATATCGAGCAAATTAACGTCAAGAGGGTGTTTTAAAATGAGGTAGTTAATTTGTAAATAGGTAAGATGATAGACATTACTAAAAAGGCTACCGCCACACCCAAAACTATAAGAATTAAAGGTTCTATGATTACTGTTAAATTTTTAACCAAATGATCAGACTCGGATTCAAAGTATTCTGCCAATCTAAAAGCTACCTTATCTACTTTTCCTGTTTCCTCACCAACCCTAAACATCTGGGGAACAATTTTAGGAAACATACCAGTGGAATCAAGCTGAGCAGAAAAGGTTAAACCCCTTTCTACACCCTTAAATGAATCTTGAAGCGCCTTCTTATATACAGCATTTGAGATCACATCAGCCACGATTGCCAATGAATCCAACAGTGGCACACCAGCTGCTGTTAATAAACCAAAAGTACGGGTAAAGTAGGTTAATGAGGTACATTGGACAACTTTATTTAAAACTGGCACCCTGAGCAAAAATGAGTCATATATAAATTTACCCTTCGCCGTTTTGATCCAATTTTGAAAAACAACGGAGGCTATACCACCTCCTAGTAACAATAACCACCAAAAACCAATTAAGAAGTTAGAGATTGCTATTAATATTTTTGTTGGTGTGGGTAAATCAATATTTGATGATGAATAGAGTGAAGTCAGCCTTGGTACCACAAAAAACATCATTACTCCCATCACTACAACCATCATAGACATAATCATCATGGGATAAATCATAGCCCCTTTAATCCGGCTACGGAATTCGCGGTCTTTCTCCAAATTAGTTGCAAGTTCTGTCAAGACTAAATCCAACTTTCCTGATTCTTCTCCTGCCTTTACCAAGCTTGCATAAAGTGCGGGGAAAACATCAGGATGTTTTTTTAAAGCTGTAGCTAGATCTAAACCACCTTTAATATCCCTCGATACTTCAGCTAAAACTTCCTTAAATTTTCTATTTCCCTGTTGTTCAACTAAGATATCCAAGGCTTCTGATAGCACCAATCCTGACTCAACCATAGTTGCTAACTGACGAGTAGCTATAACCAGATCATTGAAAGAAACTTTATTTAGGTATTTATCAAAAAGTTTCTTTTTGCCCTCGTCCTTTTTGGTAACTGAAATAACAACTAAACCTTTTTTGAGGATTATTTTGGCAGCTTGAGAGAAATCATAAGTTTCAATTGTTCCTTTATGATCTTCACCCTTTAAATCCCGGGCAACATAGTTGTATATAGGCATAGGGTTAACTAACTCCTAAAAGCTTATTTAAAATTTGGGGCCTTAAACAGTAATTTAAGGCTATCTCTAAGGTTATCTTACCCTGTCTAACTAAACTCGCAAGAGAAGTCTCCAGATTTACCATTCCCGATTCACCAGAGGTTTGAATTAAATTATCAATAAGGTGAGTTTTACCCTCACGGATAGTAGATTTTGTAGCAATTGAACCAAATAAGATCTCTGCAGCTAAAGCCCTACCTGGGTTTATAGTAGGAATTAATCTTTGAGAAATTACCGCTTCCAATACTGCAGCTAATTGAGTCCTAATTTGAGGTTGCTGGTTTACCGGAAAAACATCAATAATACGGTCAATAGTCTGAGCTGCAGAATTAGTGTGTAAAGTTGCAAAAACCAAATGTCCTGTTTCAGCAACAGTCATAGCGGTAGAAATTGTGTCTAAATCACGCATCTCTCCAATTAAAACAACATCCGGATCTTCTCTTAAAACAGATTTTAGAGCATAGCTCCAAGATTTGGTATCTGAATTAAGCTCCCTTTGGGAAATCAAAGATTTAGCCTGAGGATAAACAAATTCAATTGGATCTTCAATTGTAATAATGTGAGCAGTACGTGATAAATTAATTTGGTTTATAAAAGATGCTAGAGTAGTCGATTTTCCCTGACCTGTTGGTCCGGTTACCAAAATTAAACCTTGTTTTAAATCTGTAATCCGGCTTAAAATTATGGGCAATCCTGTATCTTCAAGTCTTCTAATTTCTTTTGGAATAAGCCTTAAAGCTGCAGCAATACCGCCTTTTTGTTTATATAGATTAACTCTAAACCTTGCTTTTCCTTCAAAATCCAATCCAAAATCTAACTCCCAACTATTTAAGAAGAGATCCTTCTGGTGAGTTGAAAGCATCGGAAATATTAAATTCTCCATATCAGAAGGTGTTAATCTGGTGGCACCTTGAATTGCGATTAACTCTCCATTAATTCTTAAAGTTGGGTATTCATTGATTAAAAGATGTAAGTCCGATGCATTTCTACTAACAGTTAGCTCAAGCAGTTGTTGTATTGTCATTTAATCTTGTCCTACCCTTAGAACTTCTTCTAAGGTAGTGACCCCCTCTAAAGCTTTTAAATAACCATCCTGTTTTAAGGTAATCATTCCTTCTTCAATTGCTTGTTTTTCGATATCCCCTGCAGAAGCTCTTTGTAAAATCATCTTCGTTATTTTTTCTGAGACAACCAAGACCTCATAGATACCGGTTCTGCCTTGGTAGCCTAAATGACCGCATTCCTCACATCCTTTACCTTTATATAGTTGAATTGGTGTATTAGGCATTAAAGGACCTAATATAGTCTTAAAGCTCTCAATAATTTCAGGAGGTGGGGTATAGGCATATTTACAATGATTACAAACTTTTCTTAAAATCCTTTGACCTTCTACAGCATTAACAGCCGAGGCAATTAAAAAAGGCTCTGCACCCATATCTAAAAGCCTTGGTAAGGCTCCAGCTGCTGAATTAGGATGTAAAGTTGAAAACACTTCATGACCAGTTAAAGCCGCCTGAATTGCCAGATCTGCAGTCTCCGTATCACGGATCTCTCCAACTAAGATAATGTTTGGATCTTGTCTTAAAAATGATCTTAAAGCTGAGGCAAAGGTTAAACCAATTTGAGGATTAACCTGAACTTGGTTAGCACCTAAGATTTGATATTCAACTGGGTCTTCTACGGTTAAAATATTAACTTTGGTTGTTGAAAGTTTAGACAATATTGAATAAAGAGTAGTAGTTTTACCTGAACCAGTAGGCCCACAAATTAAAACAATACCATGGGGACGGGTGAGTTGTTGCTCTAAATTCTTTAATGCTGTACCTCGTAAACCTAATTCCTGTAGAGAAGGCGGTTTTTCAGATTTAGACAAAAGCCTCATCACATCCTTTTCTCCATAAACGAGCGGCAAAGTGGAGATACGCAGATCAATTTCCTTACCTCCATACTCAAAGGTAAAACGGCCATCCTGAGGCAGACGTCGCTCATCTATCTTTAAATTGGATAAAATTTTAATACGAGAGATAACCGCATCATGAACTTTTTTAGGTAAAATAACTTTTTCATGTAATATACCGTCAATTCTATACCTTACCCTGGTTTGTTCTTCCTCCGGCTCAATGTGAATATCTGAAGCTTTAGTTTTAACAGCATACTCAAGAAGTTGAGTTACGATATTGGCTACCGGAGCCTCCCTTATAATCTCGGTTTCGTCAAATGATGATTTTAACTGTTGAGCTGACGGTTGCTCAGTTGCAACCTCTTTTAAAGCAGAAGTGACTTGAGTATATAAATTCTGGGAATATTGTTCTTCAATTGATGCTGTAATATCTTCTGGAACACCTAAAAACCGTTTAATCTTCATCCCGGATTTCTTCTCGATAAATTGAATTACCTGTAAATCCAGCGGATCCACCATTAAAACATACAGCCCATCGACATCACGGCCAAAAGGAACTAATTTATACCGCCGGGCTACTGCTTCAGGAATTAAATTTAAAACTTCAGAAGAGATAGGTCTACCATCCAACTTCATAAAAGGGACACCAAGTTGTTGCGCTCGCGCTTTAGCTATTTGCTCTCCAGTGGCAAAATTATGTTCCCTAATAATTTTCTCAGCCGGTTGACCTGAGTTTATACTTTCTAATTTTATGGCTGAAACTTGGTCTGGTTTTAAAATACCTTGAGCCTGAAGAATTTCTTCAATATTTTGTAATTGTTGCGTTGACGTGTTTGGCTGCATATGGACAGACTCCGAAAACTTTCGGAGTTACTTTCATTATCAATAAATTATCAGTAGCCTGTCAATAATATTTAACTAATAGTAGATTTATAATGCCTGTAGGATACATTGAGCGATTAACAATTATTTTACTCAATTTTAATCTCTACCTGAAATTAAGCGTAAAGTAATATACTACAGCGTATCTGTATGCAGATTAAACTTTTTATTTCTCAATCTTTAGAACAAAGAATAAAGCAGATTCAGCAGACTTTAATTGAATATGAATTCATAAATCCACATCCTGATCTTTTATATTTTAATCATGAACAAATGCTGAAAGTGGAACAGGCTAAAGAAATCAGGCAGTTTTTAAGCATTAAACCTTACTTTGCAAAAGGAAAAGCAGTGGCTATAGAAAGTAGCCATAATTTAACCACTTATGCCCAAAATTCATTGTTAAAAACTTTAGAAGAACCTCCAGAAAATACCTTGATTTTATTAGGAGCAGAGAAAGAATCCCAGCTTTTACCAGCCATACTTTCAAGGGTAGAGATTACCCAAATTAAATCAAAAGATCCTCAACTAAATGAGCCAACAAACCAGCAATTTAACAATGAGACTATAGAACAATTAATAAATTCTTCAATTGAACAAAGGTTTCAATTTATTGAAAAATTAGAAGAAAAAGCAGAATTCTTATTTGCTTTAACTAGATACTATAGAAATAATTTGAAAGACAATTCCAAAAATTTAGAATTTATTAAAAAAATAGTCAAGGCAGAGGAATGGAATGCCTCAAATGGTAATATCAGGGCAATTTTAGAGTATCTAATGTTAGAACTCCCCGGTAGATAAATTATGAACTGTTTAGATTGATGCAACAATCTAATTATAAACTATTAAGTTGCACACACTTGCTAGGTATGTTAAACTCAACCAGAGTTCTAATTATGAACTCCATTTTCTTCCATGAGCAAAAAAGATATTAATGAATACGGTGCCAAAGAGATCCAGGTTTTAGAAGGCTTAGAGCCGGTTAGAAAACGTCCCGGGATGTATATCGGTTCAACCGATGAGCGGGGACTTTGGGTTATGGTTAAGGAAATTATTGATAATTCTGTTGATGAAGCCATGGCAGGTAGGTGTAAAAATGTCTGGATTACTCTCCACAAAGATTCTTATGTTACTGTTGCAGATGATGGTTTTGGAATCCCATGGGAAATACACCCCACAGCTAAAATGAGCGCTTTAGAAGTTGCCATGACTGTTTTGCACGCCGGAGGTAAATTTGGTGAAGGGGCTTATAAAGTCTCTGGTGGATTACATGGTGTTGGCGCTTCGGCTGTTAATGCACTTTCAGAATATATGAGGGTTGAAACTAAAAGAAAAGGGGAGACTCATTTTCAGGAATATACCCAAGGCAGACCTAAAGCTTCTGTAACCAAAATGACGAAAGCAGCAGATTTTAACTACCACTGGAAATGGGATACAAAATCAGGAGTCAGAACCACATTTAAAGCAGATAAGGAAATAATGCAGGAGATTACTCCCAAATTTGAAACAATCTTAAAGCAGGTTAAAAACAGGGCTTATTTAGTGGCAGGTTTAGCTTTTCACCTTTATGATGAAAATTCCGAGCGTGAATATCATTATTTCTTTGACTCAGGAATTATAGCCTTAGTCAAACACCTAAATAAAAACAAAAATTTAGTAAATCAAACACCTGTTTATATCCATAAAGCTATAGATAATATAAATG
>DAHXOS010000103.1 GCA_027364775.1 bacterium | reverse complement strand
AAATTGTTTGATAAATATTAGTATATATTTTTACCAACTGTCAGAAGAGCCTCCACCACCAGATGATCCACCACCAAAACCACCAAACCCTCCTCCAGAACCACCTATTCCACCACCCCAAAAACCTCCACCTGTTGTCCACCAGTCTGTTGATCTACCCCTTCTTTTATTAGCCTGGTAATTTTTAGATAACTGCCAGTCTAGTAAAAAGCCCAATATTGTAGTAATTGCAACAGTAATAGATTGTTCAATTAAATTATTGAAAAAGTAGCCTCCAATTAAGCCGATAACTGCTCCTGCTATTCCTCCAGCCCAGATAGATTTAGTTCTGGACATATAGGAGAACAAATAAACCGGTATACCAAAGAGGAAAATGACTAAGTAGGGAAGTGCAAATGCATTGATAAGTATTTGAAAAATATTACCTACCACCGGTATTTTTTTTATAACTTGGACAATATTAGGGTTTGATTGTTTGTTACCAATTTTATTCTCAATTGCACTGATACCTGCTAAGGTACCTCCATAATAATCATTTTGTTGAAACTTGGGAGCAATAATATCCCTAATAATAGAACCGGCTTGAGAATCAGTAAGGTATGGTTCTAAACCATAGCCAATTTCAATCCGCATTTTGCGCTCTTCTATTGTAGCCAAAAATAAAATTCCATTATCCTTGCCCTTTTTACCGATTTTCCATTCCTCAAAAGCCTTGACTGTAAAATCATCAATATTTCCGCCATTTAAGTTCTTAACAAAGGCTACACTTATTTCATTGCCTGTTTGTTTTGCATAATTTGAAAGATTGTTTTCTAAATTATTTTTTTGATCGGTAGTTAAAACTCCAGCAAAATCATTAACATAGCCTGAAGGTTTTGGAAGATGGTTTGCTAAAGCGGGAGAAGTAAAAAAGATAAAGATAAAAGAAGATATAAAAAAGAGAAAAACGTATACAAAGAAACTAAAAAAATAGCTCTGTCTTTTAATGACTTTGTTTCTCATCAGTGCCTTCACTATTTAAAATTTAACCTGGGGAGCGTTTTCTGAGCCTTGGGTAGCATTAAAGTAAGTACGTGTTTTAAAGCCAAAGACCCCTGCAAATAGATTACCGGGGAATGTTGAGACTGAGGTATTAAAACTCTGAACCTGTTCGTTATACCTTCTTCTTTCAACCGAGACTCTGTTTTCTGTGCCTGCAAGCTCATCCATTAATTTGGTTACCACCTGGTCAGATTTTAATTGAGGATAATTTTCAACAATTACCAGTAACCTGCTTAATGAGCTGTCTAATTGGTTAGCAGCCTGGACTTTGGATTCTGGAGATTTGGCACCAGCATAAGCTGCCCTGGCTTTAGCCAGATCAGAGAAAACTTTTTGTTCTTGATTCATTAAACCTTTTGATGATTCAACTAAATTGGGGATTAAGTCGTATCTTCTCTGGTATTGGACTTCAACTTGTTTCCATTGACCATCAATAGCATTAGATTGGGTCACAAAACTGTTATAAGAACTAATTGCCCAAAGAAGAAGAAGGGCTAAAACGCCTAAAATAGGATATAAAGGATTAATCTTAGGAAAATTCATTAATAACATAAGGTTATTCTAATTCCAAAAATTAGTCAAGTCTTTGTCCTGGTTTAGGACATTTGAGACAAACTCCTTTCTTTAGAATACTGGAATGGTGACAAATAATTCAAGGATTGGTGAGGTCTTTGGGTATTGTACCAAGATAACCACTCTGTGAGTTTAAGATTAAACTCTTCTGGATA
>DAHXOS010000082.1 GCA_027364775.1 bacterium | reverse complement strand
GATAGAAGGAGATGATGGGGAGGTTAGAGAAATAGTCTACACTGCAAAATTAGTCAAAAAATCCTCACTGTTTAGATAAGTTAGGGAGAATTAAGCACTTGGTCTTCAATAACTTTATCTAATTTAGTTTTTAGAACTTACGTTACCTCAAAATACTTTTATATATGTTAAAATTACCACATTATCTTGCGGGATCGTCTAACGGCAGGACGACAGACTTTGGATCTGTCTATCATGGTTCGAATCCATGTCCCGCAGCCAATCACCTGATTTAGCCCGTGAAGCCACTATCTCAAACCCATTATGGAGCGTTGGAATAAGCTGATCTCCGTTTACTTGGATGTTCGAAAATACAAAGTTAAGCAGCTCTCTTTTTTCCTCCATAAGTGCCTTATTTTCGTAAATCTCACGGCCTCTTTGAGATAGTTCGAAAATATTTATTCCAAGTTTCTTATAATCTATGTTTGCTTTGGTGTGTTTCTCAATCGCCTCTATGACATCGTTCAGCTCAGTCTCAGACTTTTGGGCATTTCTTTCGTAAAAATCTTTACTAATTTTCTCATCAATCCTATCCTCGTAAAGTTTATCTAGTTTCTTCTCTAGATGTTTTCTTTTGTTATCCAAATCGCTCATTACGCTTGCATGATAATCAATCTCATCAGAGTGGCTTTCTTTGAGGGCTAATCTTACCCACTCCAAAACTTCTGGGTCTTCAATAATTAAACCATCCAATACGCCTAAAACTTTTGTCTCAACTTCAGACTCCTTTATATATCTTTTTTGAGTACATTTATTACCATGGGCGGTACAGTGTCCGTAGTGATGACCTTTTTGAACCTCCCAAGTAAATGCCTTCTCACAATTTTGGCAACCCATAAGGCCATTACCAAATAGGAACTTATGTTTTACATATTTACCATCTTTGTATTTGCGTTGTATCCTTTCTTGAACTCTATCAAACAATTCAGCAGAAATGATTGCAGTATGTTTACCAGGATAGATTTTGTCATGCCAGATAAATTTGCCACAGTAGAAGGGGTCTTTTAAGAGTTTATGAATCTCACTCTTAGAGATTGGTTTACCAGTGCTACTAATCCAGCCTTCTTTAAAAAGAGCTTTCCCTAAGTTCATGGTAGTATAATTACAAGAGTCATACCACTCAAAGGCTAGTTTAATAAATTTAAGCTCAGATTGAGGTGTGTCATCCTGAACCCATATCTTATGACCAGCATCACCAATTGATCGATAACCCCGCTTATGATTACCAGGAAACCAACCTTGGGCAGCTTTTTCGTCCAAACCTTTTCTAGTTTCTTCTGACAAATTATTACTGTACTGTCTAGCCAGAGCCAAATAAATGTCCCACTGAAACTTCTCATGGGAGCGAGCATTCTTATGGATTACCAAATTTTGTTTTACAAAGTGAATCTGTCTTGCTTCGTCTTCATTTAGCCAATCATCCAGTTTAACCGCATCTTTAAAGTTTCTGGTGATTCTATCTACTTTTTCACAAACTACAATTTTAATTTCAGGGTGTTTGTAAATATAATCTAATAACTCATTAAAGAGTTTACGTTCTTGTTTACCAGAAGCAGATTCAGGAACAGAGAATTTTTTAATTATGGCAAAACCATTTTTGTCTGAGTGGTCTTTAAGAAGTTTTTCCTGAGCAGGTAAACTGTAACCTTCCTCAGCTTGCTCACGGGTGGAAACTCTGGCAAAGTTAACTGACTTTATTTTCATTTTAAATTATCTTCCTCCTTAGCCTCATTATTGTCAATCAGGGGTGTAGAACTATTTTCGAACAAGTCTCTGTGTTCAATCTTAGCCAGTAAACTAAAATAGCCAACTAGACAATATGCAAACTTTTCTAAGGACTTATACTCCATCTGTGTGTTAAATTTTCTGGTGAGTATCTCACCTAACTTAAGTATAGTTTCTCTTTTAAGTATCATCGTCTTATCCCCATATAGTTACTCTAATAGTTACATTATTGTTAACTTAAACAGTTACTTTTATAGTTACACTCATAGGTACTCCGCCTTACTAGATAGTTACTCTGGTTACAATATAGTTACCTGTTAATATAATTGTTACTTTCTAATGTAACTATGTTAAAAGGGTAAATCTAAGTCATCCAGGTTCACATCTTCCATTGTGACTACCTCTGGTCTAACTTCACCTGTAACTTTGTAATAGCTATCAATTGTGTCAAGCACCCATTTCTTTGAACAAGTATTCTCTGTCTAAACGAAATTTTTCAGGTGAGGTTTTGAGCTTGGTATGAATCCTTTGGGTGTTGTAGTAATGAATTTGCTGGGCAATCTTTGCAAATAATTCACCTAAATTT
>DAHXOS010000056.1 GCA_027364775.1 bacterium | reverse complement strand
TCGCTATAGCGTATATATGTCTGGATAGAATATATAAATATTCATAAGAAATATATAAATATTCATAAAATTTGATGGATAAAATTACATCAAAAGAAGTTCTGAAGATTGTAGGGGTAAGTTCGATTATTGTTTCCTCATTTGTTGCACCGGGCTTACCATCTGCCTTAACAAAAACTATAAAGGGTTGGAAATATTTTAATAAAGATCATTTAGGTAAAATAGTAAAAAGGTTAAATAAGCAAGAATTAATATCCATTAGGGAAGAAAATAACCAAACAATCTTAAAAATTACTGAAAAAGGTAAATTGAGGATCTTACAATATAAATTCAATGAAATTGCTTTAAACAGAAAAAAATCTGATCAAAAAATCAGACTTATAAGTTTTGATATTCCAGAGAGAAAGAAGAAAAATAGAGATCTTTTTGTAAAGAAATTAAAGGAATTAGGAATGATTAAATGGCAAGAAAGTAGTTGGGTTTCAGCCTATCCTTGTAAAAAGGAAATTGATTTTTTATGCAATTATTTGGAGATATCAGATTATGTTACTTTATTATCTATTGATAAAATAGAAAGAGGCGGGCAGCTAATTTTTAAAAGTACAAAAATATTAATTTAAATTAGCATATCCTTCCCTTTTTATGATAAAAAAATTACAATATCAACATGCTATATAGTAACTATTTTCCTAAGACTCAAAAACAGGATCCAACCAGCGCTGAGGCTGTTAACCACAAGTATTTGGTTAGAGCTGGATTTATAGACCAATTAATGTCTGGTTCCTGGACACTTTTACCTTTTGGCCAAAGAGTAATTCAAAAAATTAATCAAATTATCCGTGAAGAGTTAAATCAAACAGGGGCTTTAGAGATGGCCCTACCCTTACTTCATCCTAAAGAGATTTGGGCTAGATCTGGTAGATGGGATGACTTAAAAGTGGATGAAATTATGTATAAGCTTAAAGATAAAAATGACAGGGAGTATTGTCTCTCATTTACCCATGAGGAAATTGTAATGGATCTGTTAGGAAAACATAATCTCTCCTATAAGGATTTGCCCATAAAACTTTATCAGTTTTCAACTAAATTTAGAAATGAACTCAGGGCTAAATCAGGTATCATGCGGGGCAGGGAATTCTTAATGAAAGATCTTTATTCAGCTCATACCTCTGAAGAGGATATGCTTAAATATTATGAAGAAGTAAAAAAATCTTATCTAGAAATTTTTAAACGGATTGGACTTGACGTGTATGTTGTTGAAGCAGCCGGTGGAGTATTTACTGATAGGAATACCCACGAATTTCAAGTGTTTAATCCGGCCGGGGAAGACACAATTTATTATTGCGAAAACGGTGATTTTGCAGAGAATGAAGAGATTTACGATCCCAAATTAACAAAATGTCCAGTATGTGGAGCTGAAATTAAAACTATCAAATCTACAGAGGTTGGTAATATTTTTCCACTGGGAACTAAATATTCTCAAAAAATGGAAGTTTATTATAAGGATGAAAATGGAGAAAACCAACCTATCTGGTTTGCAAGCTATGGAATTGGTCCAACTAGGGTGATGGGGATTTTGGTGGAAGTTTTTCATGATGATAAAGGCATAATTTGGCCGGAAGCGGTTGCCCCTTTTAAAGTTCATCTAGTAGGTTTGGATTTGGCAGACCAGGCTATTAAATCTAAAGTTGAAAAAACCTATAAACTACTTCAAGTAGAAGGAATTGAAGTTTTATATGATGACAGGCAGGATATTTCACCAGGTGAGAAGTTTGCAGATGCAGATTTAATAGGTTTGCCTTATAGAGTAGTTATTTCTAAAAGAACTGGGGATAAGTTAGAAGTAAAAAGAAGAGATAAAAAAGACACAGAATTTTTAAATTTTGAGCAGTTATTAAAGAGGATTTAAAATGCTTCTTAAGTTCTTGCAGATCCCGCTGTTATTGTTTAAGATTGATTTTAGGATCAATTTCTGTTAAATTTATCAACTATGATTCAAAAGAATATTTTAAAACAACCAAAAGCTATAGTTGAGATCCAAATAATGGTGCCTTGGAGTGATTTAGAGTCAAAATGGAATGAGACTTTAAAAAAGCTTGCTCAGGAAGTAGAATTACCAGGTTTTAGAAAAGGTACAGCACCCCTTGAGTTGGTTGAACAAAGAATTTTAACTCAAGTTCAACAGGAGCTTTTAAAAGTGGTTATGCCTGATTCTTTAATGCAGGCTTTGCAGGGAACAGATATTGTGCCAATTGATTATCCCCAATACCAATTAATAAGTTTTGCCCGTGGTCAGGACCTAAAGTTTAATGCCAGAGTTACTGAGAGACCAAAGGTAAGTGTAGGAGATTATAAATCAATTAAGGTTGTAAGACCTCCTCTAAAAGAAGTTACCAATGAAGAAGTAAATAAAATTATCCAGGACCTTTTTAATAGATGGAAAGTCAGACAAGTTGGTACTCAGCAAGTTAGTGAATCAACAAATCAAGGTGGGGCGCAGGGCTCAGTCAATTTTAATAGTACAACAGTTGACTCTGTTACTCCTCAGAGCGCAACTCCTATTGTAGAACCAAATGATGAATTTGCTAAGGGTGTTGGTGCTACTTCCTTAGAGGATTTAAAAACTAAAATTAAACAGGACTTAGATGCAGAAAATAAATATAACAATGAGTTGGATTATGAAGAGGAGATACTAAAGAAAATAGAATATATTACAACCGTTGATATCCCGGAGGTATTAATTCAGGATGAGTTATCCAGAATGTTACTTTCTTTACAGAGAAATATAACTGAGAGAGGTTTACTTTTAGATGAATATTTAAAAACTCAAAATAAAACTCTGGAGCAATTAAAACAAGAATGGAGACCACAGGCAGAACAAAATGTCAGGATGGAGCTAGGTTTAGCAGAAATTGCCAGGCTAGAGAGAGTAAATATCTCCGATGAAGAGTTGCAAGCTGAGATAGATAAAATTCAGGATCAAAAAGTTAAGTCCCAATTTAACCAACAGGAACCAAGAATGCATTTGCGCCACGCTTTGCGTCAAACCAAAACCTTAAACCTCCTCAAAACCCTGGTAGCTTAAATTTTAGCCTGAGTTACCTGATGATGTGAATTAAGTCTGTACCTTAATTGCCTATTGACAAAAAATAATCATCAGAGTAAAGATACATTAATTATTCTCTTGCCTAGAATAAAAATATGGCTATAGAAAGATTTGCATCACAAGGATCACAAAATTTTGACTTATTTGCCCAACTAGATTCTCACGCTCAGGAAATTGAAAGGTTACGTTGGTCTGGAACATTTAGCGAGTATGTAGACAAGATTAAAGAAAAACCTCAGCTTGCCAGAACAGCCCATAGGACTTTATTTAATATGATCGTTGCCCTAGGGGTAGAAATCCTTCCAGATGGTACTAAAAAATATCCTTTTTTTGAAACAGGAGATAATGCAATTTTTGGTAATGAAAGATCGCTTGCAAATTTTGTAGGCATACTTGAAGCAGCAGCACATGGCTTAGAACCTAAAAAAAGAATCCTTTTATTAATGGGTCCTCCTGGAGGCGGTAAATCAACAATTGTCTCAGCCTTAAAAAAGGGCTTAGAAAGATATTCAATGACAGATGAAGGAGCAACTTATGTAATTGATGGTTGTTTAATGAATGAGGATCCTTTACATCTTGTTCCTAAAGAGCTAAGACCCAAATTTGAAGAAAGCTTTGGGGTCCATATAGAAGGCGATCTATGCCCACAATGCAATTTTAAATATGGTAATTCCGGTATTTCAGGAACATCCAAAGTTGATTTAAGAAATGTGCCTGTTAAAAGAGTATTCTTTTCAGAGAAAGACCGTATTGGTATTGGAACTTTTATGCCATCTGATCCAAAATCTCAGGACATGTCAGAATTAGTTGGTAGCGTCGACCTTTCCCAACTTGCTGAACTTGGGAGTGCCTCAGATCCAAGAGCCTACCGTTTCGATGGAGAACTAAACATTGCAAACAGAGGGTTAATGGAGTTTCAGGAAATTTTTAAATCAGATGAGAGATTCCTATATATTCTGCTAGGACTTGCCCAAGAACAGGTTATTAAAACAGGTAGATTTGCTCAAATTTCTGCGGATGAAGTCGTAATTTCACATACTAATCAAGGTGAATATGATCGATTTGTAACTGAACCAAAGTTTGCAGCCTTAAGAGATAGGACTTTAGTTGTTCCAGTTCCTTATAATTTAAGAGTGACTGATGAGGCAAAAATATACGAGAAATTAATTAGACAAGGTGGCTTAACAAGAAGGTCCGCTACAGAAGTAGCCGTTACTCCAAATCATATAAATCCAAATACTCTAAGGGTAGCAGCAACTTTTGCAGTTCTTACTAGACTTGAGCCCTCTAAAAATGCTGGAATCGATATTAATAAAAAACTTAAAATATACGATGGTGAAGATATTGATGGAGTTAGTTTAAAAGATGCCAGAGATTTAAAAGATGAGTTCCCAAATGAGGGTATGCGTGGAGATAGTATTTCTCCCAGGTATGTTATTGATAGCTTATCTAGAGCCCTAATTAGGGGTAATAAAGCGTGTTTAACTCCAATCGATGCCCTTCGTGCGCTAAATGATGGATTAGATCAACATCCCCATACTAGAGATCTACCCCCAGACAAAAAAGAAGCTATGAAAAATCTGATTGCAGATGCCAGAGGAGAATATGATCAAATAGCCAAAAGAGAAGTACAAACTGCTTTTATAAATGCCTATAGTGACTCTGCACAAACTATTTTTGATAATTATGTAACTAATATTGTAGCGTTTTGTAATAAAAATAAAGTTCTTGACCCAATTACCGGCGAAGAAAAAGATGCAGATGAAACAATCATGCGGCCAATTGAGGAAGCAATTGGAATTGCAGAAAGCGGAAAAAAGGATTTTAGAGAAGAGATTATTAGAAGAATTGGTACTCTTGCTACCCAGGAGCAAAAATTTACTTATAGATCTCACCCACGCTTAAAAGAAGCTTTGGAAAAGAAGTTATTTAATGATCTAAAAGATATCGTTAAAATAACAACTACTGTAATTAATCCCGATCCAGAACAAAGACAGAGATTAAATGAGGTAACAGAAAGATTAATTTGCGAAAAAGGCTATTGTCCCACTTGCGCAAATGAAATGTTAAGGTATGTTGGTCAAAATCTTTTAAGTAGGTAGTGTTACTATATAAATAAGTAACAAATTATGTTGGACGCCATCGAGCAACAGCGTGTTTTTATATCTCAAGGAGACTACTCCCTTCGTCGAGGCGGGGCTAAAGACGCAGCTAGACATGATCTAAAAGTAAAAGAAGCAATCCGAGGAAATTTGGACCAAATTATTTCTGATGGTTCAATTATTACAGCTGACCCAAAGTCAAAGCAAAGAATTAGAGTTCCAGTTAGATCATTGGTTCTACCTCACATTGTTCATAAAGATGGCAAAGACGGTATAGGTTCAGGTGATGGACAAATTGGTGATGTAATAGGTGCTGAACCAGGGCAAAATGGGCAAAGGCCAGGTGCTGGTCAAGAACACGGTCAAGAAACTTATGAAACTGAGATTACTTTGGAAGACTTGCAACAGTTAGTATTTTCTGAATTAGGGTTACCATTCCTTAAACCAAAACAAAACCCCCAAATGGAATCAGAAACAACTGTTTTTGATGATGTTAGACCTAAAAAAACACCCACAAATCTTGATATTTACAGAACAATTCAAGAGAATATGCGCAGAAATGCCAGTGAGCGTGGAAGAGCAGAAATTTTTGGTATTAAACCTGATGATTATAGAGTTAGAAGTTGGAGACAGGAAGTTAGAGAAGAAAATGCAGCAGCGGTTATTTTTAAAAGAGATTTTTCCGGATCAATGGGACCTACTGAAACTTATTTAACCCAAGTATTTGGATGGTGGACGGTTGCTTTTCTAAGGTCAAGGTACCCAAAAGTCGAAACAACTTTTATAGTACATGATACTAAGGCATTTGAAGTTTCAGAATTTGATTATTTTAGGCGGAATGATGGGGGAGGAACTACTTGCTCATCTGCTTATTTTTTAGAAAGTGAAATTATAGAGCACCGTTTTCCAACAGATAAATACAATATCTATTCTTTACATTTTTCAGATGGAGATAATTATCATTCCGATGATGAAAGATGTGTAGGTTTGATTAAAGACATGTTAGCGGTAGGTGTTACACAAATGGGTTTTATTCAAGTTGGATCTGATAGATCCAGTACACTTAGAAAATCCTTGGCAGAAGGGGTAAAACATGAGCGGTTTACAACCATAGTTGTAGATAATAAAGAGGCAGTTCGTCCAGCTTTGGCTTTGTTCTTTGATCCAAAAAAACAATGAGTGGTGAAGTATTAGATCAGTTTCTAGGTCAACAACAAACCCCGACCGCCTCACTCGGCAAGCTTGAAGATAGATTAGGTCAGGTTTGGGAAATAGCCCGGGAATTTGGACTGGACCCTTTTCCTACCCACTTTGAGATTATACCTCCTGAAATGATGCATGAAATTGGTTCTATAGGATTACCAGAACGTTTTTCGCATTGGACTCATGGCCAGGGATACCGTCAGCTCAAAACCAGATATGACTATGGTATGGGTACTATATACGAAGTAGTAATTAATGGTAATCCCTCCAGAGCATTTCTACTTGAAAATAACTCTGAAATTGAGAATACAGTGGTCATGGGACATGTTTTAGGCCATACTGATTTTTTCAAAAATAACTATCAATTTCAACAAACCAGAAGAGACATGCCTCATGCTGCAGCAGTAAATGCTGCAAGAATAAGCGGATATGAGTTTGAACATGGGCAGTTAGTAGTTGAACAATTCTTAGACGCTGCCCTTTCCGTTGCTGAACATATTGATCCCTTTCAAATTAATCGTCTACCTAAAACTGATCAAATAGCGGAGTGGAAAGAAGATTATAACCAAAACCTAAAATCTAAACAAATTTGGGGAGAATTTGATGATTTATTCGATAGACTTACATCAACAACTGATGTTGTTACTGTAAAACCACCATTTATAATCCCCTTTCATCCAGAAAAAGATCTTCTGGGTTTTATAGCGGATTTTTCACCTAGTTTAGAAGAATGGCAAAGGGATATTTTGCATATAGTCCGAATGGAATCGTTATATTTCCATCCGCAGCGCCGGACTAAAATTATGAATGAAGGCTGGGCTTCATACTGGCACAAAAGAATAATGCGGGAAATGTCAAACCGAGGAACCTTGACTCAGGAAGAACAACTCAAATGGGTTGTAATGCACTCTGGAGTCATTACTCCAAATCCTAAAAGCTTAAATCCCTACCACTTTGGAATGGGAATGTTTGACTTCATAGAAGACTACTATAATGGGCAACTTGAGGATGCTGAAAGAAGATGGCTGGATAGAGAACAATTGCCAGTTTATCCCAGATATAATGGCCCTTATATTGGTAGTCCAGGTCATAGAATGGTGAGAGAAGTAATGATGAGGGAGGATGATCAATCTTTTGTCAGAAACCATTTTAATAAAATTCCAGCAGATAGGATGGAGATGTTTGTTTATGATGAGAAGCAATATGGTGATCTTAAGGTAACAGTTATTGCAGATAGAGGTTGGGAAAGAATTAGAGATCTATTGACTAAATCAATGAATAATAGTGGAGATCCTTATTTAACTGTTAATAATGCAGACTATGATATGAGACAATCTTTATATATTAAACATGCTTATGAGGGTCAAGAGCTTGATATAAATTATCTCAAAAGAACACTTCCCTATCTTTATGCACTTTGGGGTAGGAATGTGCATATTGAAACAGTTGTAGATTCAAAACCCACATTATTTGGCTATGATGGTACAGCCGTAGAAATTGGCTCACCTTAAATAGCCAAATGAGATAAATCTATTTTTGCTTGAGCATATTTCCATGGTTGTCCCTCACCTGCCCTAACTTGATAAAAAAGTTCTAAATTATTACCTAAAACTATTCCTGCTGCATGCCCATTCTCTCCCTTTTTAAAAATATCTTCTTTTGGATCCAGAACCACCCCTAAAGATTTATAAGGCCCAATAACTTTATCTGCTAAAGCAAAAAAGACTCTTTGTCTGTTACCTCTTTCTAGGTTAGGTAAAAAACAAACAGCGTTTAATAAAACTTTACCATTTGGTAATTCCACTAATTGAGGGCCTTCCAAACCCCATTCATAAAATGGGTCTCCTAGCTGATTGTGATGACCAACTTCTTCTTGAGATAGAATCTTTCCCATTTTTTTCCAGGGTCCATACCAAGAATTACTTATGGATTTGGCTAAATAAATATCTGGCTGGCCAATATTTTTAGTTCCTGCATAAGTAATATACTTTTTGCCATTTATTATTGCAGGGTGTGGGTCATATATACATGCCTGACTGGTACCAAATACTGATTCCAAAACTACCCCAAAGTTATTAAAGCGCTGTCCGTCAGAAGAAATTAAATGATAAATCTTACTATTTAATGCCAAAAAATCGGTCTGGACAAACATATGAAAAACCTTCTCTTGAATATCATAAATTACTCCCGGAGCAGCAACATGTTTACCTTCTAGAGCAAGTTTAGCGCTTTCCTGCTCCTGCCAGGGTCCATTTATCGATTTAGCTGTGGCATGACATATATTCCATATTTCTTTAGTACTGTCTCCACCCGAACCATAAATATGCCACTTCTCTCCATCAAATACAGGACATGGATCCTTAATATCTCTGTATCTGTGAGATTCCAACAACAATCCTTTTCTATCTTCCCACAGCACAGTCATGTACCCATTGTACCAAACATTGATTAGACTAAAAATTTACCCAATTTAAAAGAAGTCCTATCTAAAGGATATAAACCATGCTTTTTTATCATCTCCCGGTGAAACTTAGTGCCATACCCTTTATGTTTTTCAAATCCATATTGCAAATTTGCAAAAAGTGCAGGTAGCTTAAATTTTAGCCTGCTTGAGAGCAAGATACCCTTTGTTGTACAATACTTAGGATTTTAAAAAGGAGGTGTTTTAATTAAGTAAAAAGTTCAAGGTATAAAGTTTAAAATTTTGACTTTTTCCTTTTGACTTTAAACTTAAATATTATGTCTATTATTGTAAAAGCGTCTGGTAACGATAATACTGATAGCGTTATTAGAAAGTTTCAGAAGAAGGTAGCTTTGGAAAACGTTATTTTGGAGTATCGTGACAGACAATTTCATAAAACTGATGCTGAAAAGCGCCAGGAAAGAAGAGCTGAGAAACAAAGAAAAATTATGCGTGCAAAAAGGCTCGCATCTTATAATTAATAAATGCAGGACAAAATTCAGCAAGATTTAAAACAGGCAATGTTAGCCCGTGATCAGGTTGCAACCTCAACTTTGCGGATACTTATTTCGGAGATTAAAAATACTCAAATTGCCAAAGGAGAAGAGTTATCTGATACAGATATTACGGCTGTAATCCAAAAGGAAGTTAAAAAGAGAAAAGAGGCAGCAATGGGTTTTAGGCAGGGTAACAGTGAAGATGCTGCTTTAAAAGAAGAATCGGAAGCCAAGGTTTTAGAGGGCTATTTGCCTGAGCAAATGTCAGATGAGCAGTTGACTAAAATTGTTGGAGACAATATAACTGAATTAGGTGCATCTTCTATACAAGATATGGGTAGAGTTATAGGTGTGGTTAAAAGTAAAGTTGGGGATCAGGCAGAAGGTGGGAGAATTTCAGCTTTGGTTAAGGATAAACTGGTTTAAGATGAATATAATAATTAATGCAGATTCAAGGTATCCAATTAATAAATTAGCTGTTCAGGCTGCTGTTGTTGAAGTTTTAAATAGACATAAAATTTCCGGTAATGTAGAGATTGGGGTTTCAATTGTCGGTGACCGCAAGATGCATGAGATCAATAAAAAGTACCGTGGTATAAATTCAACCACTAATATTTTATCTTTTGCCTTGGAAGATCCAATTTCCCAAAATCAATTACAACACGTCCCGAAGGTAGGATTTGTAAAATCACCGGACAATATTTTAAGACTGGGAGATATAATTTTATCCTATCCCCAAATTATTAAAGATGCTGCCTCAGAGGGTGTATCTATTGAAGATGAACTGAGGTTTTTAGTAGAACATGGCATGAATCATCTTTTAGGGATTCACCACAACTAGTTGTACTGCCCCTAACTATACTACATAACACTTACTATAATTTAGTATTTTTATGTTTATATCTGGTAATGATAAATAGATTAAAAAGTCAATACTGGACTAGTAAATAGTCTGAGACTTAAAATAGTTTTAGAGGAGGAGCTATAATGGTTTTTTACCGCAAATATAGACCACAGACTTTATCTGAACTTATAGGTGAAGATCATATAAGGCAAGCACTGCTTAAAGCTGCTCAAAATAAAACCTTAGCTCATGCTTATCTATTTTGTGGAACCCGTGGTACTGGTAAGACTTCTACAGCCAGAATTTTGGCTAAGATTGTAAATTGTAAAGAACCTCAAGATCCGGAGATGCTGTGTGGCAATAAATGTGATTCCTGTAAAGCTATTTCAGAGGGGTCAAGCCTGGATGTAATTGAAATAGATGCAGCCTCCAACAGAGGAATTGACGATATCAGAGCTTTAAGGGAAAATATAAAACTTTCAGCCTCAAATTCCCATAAAAAAGTTTATATCATAGATGAGGTTCATATGCTTTCAAATGAGGCGTTTAATGCACTTTTAAAAACTTTAGAGGAGCCGCCATCTCATGTAATATTTGTTTTGGCTACTACCGAAGCTCATAAAATCCCTCAAACAATTTTATCCAGAGTTGTCCGCTATGATTTTAAACAAGCTTCGGTAAAGGATTTAATCTCGGCTATTAAAAGGGTGGTGGAAAGTGAAAAACTTGAAATTGATAGCGATGTTTTAGAGTTAATTGCCAAAAAAGCAGACGGAAGTTTTAGGGATGCTTTAAAGCTTTTAGATCAACTAGCTTCTCAGGGAACAAAAGTTACCAAATTAATCTTTGAGCAATCATTTAATTCTGGTTCTTTGGAAGATCTTAATAAATTATTAAATATTATTTCCAAAAAAGATACTTCAGAGGCCTTAGGGATGGTTCAAAAACAAATTGAGAGTGGAGTTAATTTAAAAGATTATATTTTAAGTTTAATGTCTGAGTTAAGGTTAATGTTACTCCTAAAAAATGGGGCAGCTACCTCAATAAAAGATGAAATAAGTGAGGATAAGTTTAACAATCTAACTGCCCTTGCAGAGCGGTTTAGTACTGAGGGTTTAATTAATCTATTAAATAACCTACAAACTGCATTTGAAAAAATGAAGGTTGTATCAATTCCCTCACTGCCTTTAGAAATAGCTATAATTGAAAGTACAAGCCAAGAAATATCAAATATCAAATATCAAATATCAAGCCAACCTAGAGTAAAAGATACAGTTACTGAAAATGCTCAAGCTTCCAGGCTGGAGAATATTGTGGTTGCAGTTGCCACGGAACAGTCTATTGCTCCGGAACCAATCCCTGAGATTGAATCCAAAGATATGGCAAAATTGCTAGATAAATGGAACTATATTTTGGAGACTATTAAGCCATATAATTTTTCTTTAGAAGCTTTACTTAGACAGGTAAAGGTTGTTAGCTGTACTGATGGTAAAGTTTTACTAGAGGTTCCTTATTTATTTCATCAGAGGATATTAGAAGCTCCAAAATCAAGAGATTTACTTGAGTCTGTGTTTTCTGATGTTTTGGGCAAGCCTTCAAGAGTTGCCTGTATATTGGGTACAAGACCTACCAAAGTAGAAGAATTAGCTAATGTAGAAGTAGCAGCAGATGATGATGTAATTAGGTTAGCTGCTGAAATTTTTAATTCTGAACCTGCAAATTAAACAGTTGGCGTAAAGTTTTTATCATACTTTTTGTACAAAAAGTATAAATTAAGTCTATCTTGACAGAGAATAATTTAAACGTTAATGTGGGTTAAGAAAATTATGCCATCTAAAATTTTTAAATTAATTGACTTAGAGAAAAAAAGACAGATTGAAGGGTTGGAGATGATCCCTTCTGAAAACTATGTTTCTAAGGATATTTTAAAGGCTTTAGGTTCAATATTAACCAACAAATACTCCGAAGGATTTCCCGGCAGAAGATATTACGCTGGTAATGAAATTATAGATCAGGTAGAAAATTATGCTAGTGATTTAGCCAAAAAACTATTTAATGTACCTGTAGCTTTTGTTCAACCTTATTCTGGTTCACCGGCTAACTTTGCTGTTACCATGGCAGTTTGCAACCCTAAGGATACAATCATGGGTTTAGATTTATCTCACGGAGGCCACCTTACCCATGGAGCTTATCTCTCTTTTTCTTCTATTTTCTATAAATCAGTGCCTTATCATGTTGATTCTAAGACCTGGCATATTGATTTTGAAGAGTTAGAAAGGCTAGCAAGTAAACACAAACCAAAATTAATTTGGGCAGGTACTACAGCTTATCCATATAAATTAGATTATAAAAAGTTTAGGAAAATAGCAGATAAAGTGGGAGCTTTTTTGGTGGCAGATATCTCACATATCTCCGGTTTAATAGTTGGAGAAGAACATGAATCTCCTATACCATATGTTGATA
>DAHXOS010000046.1 GCA_027364775.1 bacterium | reverse complement strand
AAGCTAAGTTTAGTTTTGTACCAGACTCATAAAATTAATTTGTGAAATAATTAAGCAAATGGTAAATACCAACCAAAAGGGTTTTTCGATCTTGATGGTTCTAATTGTAATAGGACTTACATCAATAGTCTTAATTCAACTCAGCCAACTAAACAAAAATCCAACCAAACAATTAACTCAAACTAATATTGTATCTAAGAAGGAAAACCCTCAGATTGAACAAAAAAAAACTCCTTCTGATGTTAAAACCCAAACTGACAAGATCCAAAAATATTTAATTACAGAAGCAGCGTTACTGGGTGTGGCTGATAACTTGAGTTTATATTTTATTGATGTAAATAACCCTGACGTAACAGTAAGTCTAGATCCATCTAAGTCCTGGATTCCGGCATCTACAATTAAATCATATGTGCTTTTAGAAGCTTTTAGACAAAAAAGACTTGGGCTTATAAACTTTGACCAAACTATTTCAATTAATGCAAGTAATGTGGTCTCAACTGAACTGGAATCAGATGAATTTCCAAGACTGCGCGAGGGCACAAAAGTAAGTATTAAACAACTAGTTGAGGCTATGATTATTCAGTCAGATAATACAGCTTATAACACTCTTTTAGACATTTTAGATAGAAGAAATATTAATAATAGTCTTAAAAATATTGGTATTACTGAAACAGTTGTAGGAGAAAAGCTTAATTTAGATGGTGAACAGTTTCAGAAAGATTTAACTATACCAGGAAGGCAACTCAACACTACCACTGTCAAAGATTTGGCAACTTATTTTGACTTACTTTACTCTCAAAAAATACCTGACAGTCAAGAAATATTAAATATTTTCAAAAGACAAAAAATTAATAATATGATCCCGGCAAAGCTTCCTGAGAATACTATAGTTGCCCATAAAACAGGTGATTGGGCACCAATCTATCACGATGGAGGTATTGTTTATAAACCAAACAATCCATTTATTTTTGTGGCTTTTACTAACAGTGGTGATCCATCAATAATAGCAAAGTTAGCTCAAGTAGCTTACTTCCAAGATGCTAAATATGTTGGTAAAAATATAACAGTTACAACACCTATTAAAAAAAATCTGGCTTCTGTACAAAAACCTATCTATTCATTTACCCCAAATGAGCAGGTTTTGGGGCTTAATACCTCTAATAAATTTCCAGATGTAACCGCTGAAGATTTAGGCATTACTTCTAAAGATCTAATCCCAGACTCCAGACAAATAGACAATGTAGCCTCTGCTTGGATAACTCCAGGTTCTGTTTTTTATAGCTTTAAAAGGCTTTTTGAGGAAAGTGAGCTTAAACTCGCCACTAATAATACTCAAAGATCAAAGGCATATTTAAATTTAGCCAACAATAGGTTATCAGAAATTAAAGCTCTACTTTCAAAAGGGGATGTTTCTAAAAATGATCAACTTTTATCTGAAGCTTTAGTAGATATAAAAAATGCTACGGATCTAGCTAAAAATGATCCTCAAAAAAAGAGCCCCATTATAGAGATTAAAAAAACAAATGATCTGATATTTGCAGTCATGGCTGAGAAGGCAGCTAACTTGCCAGATAATAAAAAGGAGCAGTTTGTAGATAGTGTTTATAATTTTTATCAAAGAAGCAAAAAAGAGATATCTCCAGTTATAAACTCAAATGTTGTAATCAGTCCAACACAACAAAAACCCACTATAGGTATAATAGACCAAATTAGTGCAGATAAAGTAACTCTTAAACTTGATGATGGTTCTACAAAACAGGTTAATATGTCATCAGCGACTAATGTTCGATCTGTTTATCAGGAAACTACAGAAGACTTAAGCAAGCTTAAAAAAGGCAGTAAAGTAGCAGTTTTGGGGCCAGCAGGACAAGGCAAGACTATTAATGCTCAATTTATATTAAATAATGTCCCCCAGGAGTTAACTGATCAACGTAAAGGAACAGCCATAGAAGTTAATCCAAATACTAAGATAATTAAGGTAATAGACCAAAAAGGACAAGTTAATCTGGTGAAAGTGGATGATAATACGGCTGTTAAGTCTAAGGATACTAATGTTTCTTTAGAAGGAATTAAAGCTGGGTCCCAAGTTGTAATATTTGGAGTTCCTAACGCTATTGATAATTCTAAATCATCACCCAAACCTGAATTGAGTCCAAATGCTTCTCCTCAAAATAAAAAAGATTCTGAGACTCTAAAATTAAAACCAACACAAACCTCAGCTCCAGCAGCAGTAAATCCTAATAACAAGAAGCAGGAAATAAAAAAGGATAAGACCTCTCAAAATACTTCTGTTGAAATTAAGGCAACATCTATAACAATAGTAGGTAACAGTTCCGGAAAAAATGAAACAAAGGCCACACCGGTAAGTAATCAGGGATCTCCCACACAATCTAACTCTCCTCAAAATTCTAGTGGAAGTAATAATTCTTCAGGTGATGATCGAAGCTCTTCTTCGAACAAAAAAGACTCAATTAAAAAAGAATCACAAGTAAGCAAGGATGATTCCTCAAAAAAAGACTCAAAAAAATAATTTAACCACCTACACCACTCTTTATAATTTACCTTTTCTTTGTTTTGTGTAATATAAATTTATCCTTTATAAGTTAATGTTAAAGTGGGTAAAATTAGTGATGTCCCTATTTTAGCTTCAACCTTGATGGTAAGATTAATCTAAAGTATAATAATGCAGTTAATTGTTCTTTGCCTTAACTCAAAAATTTTAACTCTGTATTCGTTTGAAGTTGTTTAGACTTCAAAAAAACAGGGCCGATAGCTCAGCGGTAGAGCAGGAGCCTTTTAAGCTCTTGGTCGTGGGTTC
>DAHXOS010000031.1 GCA_027364775.1 bacterium | reverse complement strand
TCTTTGTCTTTAAAAAATAATCCGTCGCAAACTGCACAGGCAGAAACACCCCTGCCAATTAACTTTTGCTCTGATTCCAGTCCAAGCCACATCGCCGATGCACCGGTAGCAATAATTACTGCTTCTGTCTGAATCTGTTTAGATTCGGTGTTTATAACAAACGGTTTTGAGGAAAAATCAACAGATATTACATCTTCTTCAATAAACCTAGTATCAAATTTCTCAGCTTGCTTGCGCATATTTAGCATTAAATCTGGTCCTTGAATACCTTCGGGAAAGCCGGGAAAATCATCTACATCTGTTGTTAACATCAGTTGTCCTCCAGCAGCACGTCCGGCTATTATAAGAGGCTTTAAATTACCTCTTGCTGTATAAATTGCTGCAGTTAGCCCAGCAGGACCTGAACCGATAATGACTACTTTTTCTTGTGTTTGACTATCCATAACTTTATTTAACTACTTTAAGTTATCTTGTCCTGGCTGAAGGAGTTGCACTCTTTTGAGTTCCAGATTTAGTTGCTTCTTTGGCTGCGGGTGAAGCAGATGCAGAAGCAGTTGGGCTAGGACTGGCACTTGGAGAGATAAAAACCTCCGGTGTTGCAGTTGGTTGGGCTACAGACGCACTAAATTTACCTCTAAGCCAAACAAGATATGCTGCCAATAAGACAATAATTAGAATGATAACGATGATCGTAACATTTCTATTCATGATTATTTCCTCACCCCTCTTCTTGGGCAGACAGTTAAAAACAAGTATAGCTATGACTAAGCGTTTTGACAATCAGCAAAAAGCTCATTGACTGGGAAGTCTATTCTAATTTAGATTGTAATTATGGTACAGAAAAAAAATTCTCATTACCCTTTAACTCCTAGGACTTACTTTAACCTGATTTTAAGTTCAATTATCAATTCAAATAGCTACCTTAAATTAATACCTAATCTTAGTACTCTTTCAGTGTTTAACATTTTTATCTTAAATATTGTTTTAAGTTCCTTTATTAGATTTGGATTTAAAATAGTTGAACAACAAAATGTTTCTTTAATTTTTTTATCAATTTCCCAAAGCTTATTTATGATTCCCTTTGCTTTATTTTGGTTAGTAATAACCGGGATATTTTTACATATTCTTGCCAAAATACTTTTAGGTAGAGGTAGTTTTACTGAAACACTTAAGGCAATAATGCTATCTACTCCTCCACTATTGTTTATCTATATCCCATATATCTCCTCTGTTGCCTTAATTTTACTAATTTATTTATTAATTCTAACTTTTAAATTTTACCACCAATACTCACTAGCAAAAGCTATTGTAAATATTGTTTTACCGGGTATTGTAGTCTTATTGTTTTTAACAATTACAGGGATTATTCATCTTTTCTTTACTTGAATAAGTTTTTAAAGATTTAATGTCCTAGTCTGCTATTGTAAGAATTCTTACATTCATCTTACAATATTATAGTTCCTATCTTACTTACAAAGTTAAAAATGGTACCAATGATCAATACAATTTTGGTAGTCGAAGATGATAGTGGCTTACAAAAATACTTAAAGGAGCTTTTGCTTGATAACGGTTATTCAGTTCAAATTGCTGGTGATGGTGTAGTCGCCTTAAACAATATCCAAAAATCCGAGCCTGATTTAGTATTACTTGATTTAGGCTTACCAAATATGAGTGGTGAGGCAGTGTGTTTGGAGATCAGAAAGAAGTATCCTAATTTACCACTAATTATTTTAACTGCTAAAGATTCTGTATTTGATATAGTCCAAGGCTTAAATTTAGGTGCCGATGATTATATGACTAAACCATTTGTAGCCGATGAACTGCTGGCCAGAATAAAGGCAAGACTTAGAAAAAATGGTGACTCAGATGGTAAGTTACAAGTTGGAGATTTAGAACTTAACAACTCAACTTTAGAAGTTAAAAGAGAGGGTAAAAATATCCAACTCACCCCTCAAGAGTTTAAGTTGCTTCAATATTTAATGAACAATAAAGGCAGAATCTTAACCCGGGAAATGATTTTAAATAGAGTTTGGTTGTACTCTCCTGATATTGAAACCAGGGTGGTAGATGTTTACATGGGCTATTTAAGAAAAAAAATTGACCAGGAATATAACAAAAAGCTGTTACATTCAGTCCGTGGCTTTGGTTATATGATCAAAGATTAACCTTGTTTTCGTTTATAGAAATCACTGTATATATGAATCGTGGTTTCTGGTAAATAAGGCACTGCCAGCACCCGACCATATGGTGATTTTTTCGGTATACCTAATATATACTCCATATACTCCTCAGCATAACCAAGTTTGGCAGCATATAAGCCTAGCCAGTTTGGACTAATAATTTGATGCTCTTTTAAAAATGCCGAAATTTTATTTATCCTAGATAAAGCATTATCAGAAGATTTAGCCCAATTGATTGCTTCAGCGTAATAAATATCTCTCGCAGCTTCAAATCTTCCTGGTCTAGCACCTTCACGAATTGTAACCAAAGTATCTAAACAATCCATATCTGTTTCTAAAGCTTCCTTTCTTAGCATAGCATTAATTTGAGCTGTTTCTGTTGGACTCAAAGGTTTAATTTGAGCTAAGGTTTGAGCAGTAATAGGTATTTCATCAAACCCTTTTTCATTTTTAATAGGCTTAACTCCACGAGTTTGTAATAGCTCAGTCAAAAATTGACTAGCTTTACTCCTTAAAGCCAAAGCTTTGTTTTGGATTTGTGGGTTAGCCGGACTAACTACAAATAAAGTATTGCTGCCATATTCAGTTACAACTTCATTTAGTTTACTTGCTAATCGACCATTCTTTCCAATACCAGCTACATCTGCAACCACTAATCTGGGTATGTCTCTCATACCTCTATAGCTACCCATAGCTAATGCTTTGTCGATTGAACCTCGCAAGAACATTGACATAATATCGCCATTGGCTTCCCAAAGATGCTTGCCAAAACGACCACGGTCAAACTCCTCTCCCCGAGCAAGCCTTGGTAAACCGTTTGGGAAATCTGCATTTATTCCCTTAATGATTGCATCTTCAACGGGTTGAATTAAAGGATGAGGGTTAGCCTCATAAGCACCTTCTGTTATTAGATAATCTGTTGCCATGCGCTCTATCCTAGACACAGTTTCTCCAGAGGTAATCACAGTTAAAAAAACTTGCCCTCCAGCTGATTTAGTCACCTCTTTAATTAACTGACTGGCAATAGTTGTTTTTGCTCCTCCAGATTCGCCTGAAAAAACAACAGCTACTACTCCACTTTTCTTTAATCCTAAATTAACCCAATCAGTTAATAATTCACCTTTTGAAGTATAGGCACTATATAAAACTTCGGCGCTTTTTTCTCCCCCTTGAGATTTATCAAGCTTTAAACCAGGTTGTGTTAGTGCACTTTCAATATTTAACATCTTTCACCTTTTTTATGGAAGTTTTCTTTGGCAGTTTAACTTCCATTATTGTACCCTTGCCTATGTTAGAATAAACATTGATCGATCCATGTAGTCTAGTGACAATATCTTTAACCAAAAATAATCCTAATCCTAAGCCTTCTTTATCATGTCCTGAACCTCTGTTAAATCCTTCAAAGATTTTTTGGTATTCCTCTTGTTTAATTCCAATCCCAGAATCTTTAATTTGGATTACAAAGTAAGAACCAACTTCTTTTATCCTTAAATAGATAGGAGTAGTTGATGCTGAATATTTAACAGCATTATCTAATAAATTAGAAAAAACTTGCAAAATCTTATCAAAGTCTCCAATTAAGACATCTGAATGCTGACCCAGTTTATCTTCAACTATTAATTTACGATCAGGATATGAAAATCTAAAGGTGCTTTCTACTCTTTCTAAGATTGTCTTTAAACTACATTCTTTTAAAAAGTACTGTAATTTTCCAGATTTAATTCTATTAATTTCCAGCAATTCATTGACTAACCGAGTCAACCTAACACTTTCAACATATAATTGCTCCATCCACCTACTCTCTACTTCTTCACGATTAGTAAGTTTATTTCTAAGTAGTTGAATATAACCGTTAACTGCAGTTAGCGGAGTTCTGAGTTCATGAGCAGCCATTGAAATAAATAAATCTCTAGTTTCTATAGCTTGTTTTGTTTCCTCATAAAGTTGGGTTTTGCGAATTGCAAGAGTAGCTAAAGGTGTAAACAGTTGCAAAGTATTATAAGAATCTTTATTAAAGCGAACGGGTGTATTAGATTGTAAAGCTAAGACTCCAATTGAGATATTACGATAAGATAAAGGTGCTGCAATAATCGAGCGAATTTTGGCTTCTTTTAAGAAAGGGTGAAGATTGGACAAATGGGGAACATTTAAAATTCTAATCTTTTGTTTTTTAAATACCTGATACATTGAACCCCGACGTCGATTGCTAATCTTGTAAAAACCAGGTTCACTAGCGTAAACACGCTTCAATTCTCCTTCACTATCAGCTAAAATTAGAGAGCCAAAATCGGCTCCCACAAGATTAATAGACTCTTCCACAATCAATTTATAAGTATCCTCAACAGTCAAAGGAACTAAAAACTTTAAACCTGCATTATAAACTTTTTTAATAATATCTTCACTTTTCATATGAACTGATTTTATGCGTAGTTAAACTAGTGGTATTATCATAAAATATCCTATAACTGTCAACCTGCAGTGAGTTTTACAAGTTGATAACCGCTTTACAATTACATACATTGTAAAACTTCCTTGTAACAGGTTTGCATTATTTGTATCAAATTTACAACCATAAAAAGAAGGCTAGCTTTAGCCTCCTTTTTATTCTTTTAATAATCTGTCTAATTAACGGTCAATATCATGGGCGTGTGCTTGCCTATAATGATTGAGGCGTCTTCTCTCTTCTTCATCATAAATAGCAGGCTTAAACGCCGAATCAACCAAAGCCACTATAATATAACCTACAAGAGAATAGACGATTAAAGCTATTACTGCTACAACATCCAAATACATATTATTACCCATAGCAAAGTTAGGGAACATTCCCCTAAAAGGTGTTATTAACCCTTCACTAACAAGATAAACCCAAGCTACAAATGGAGCGGAACTATTTGCACCAACCAAACTAAAGATAATTCTTAAGCCTAAAAATAAAGCTATAATCCCTAAAATTAAATTAATTAGTCCTAATAAAAAGTTTCTTACTCCTAAAACCATGCTTCTCTCACCTCCTTAGGCAATTTAAATTTCATCTGCTTAAATTCAGTGTCTGATCTAAATATGCGTGCTAATAGTAGTACTCCTAAAGATCCTAAACTTGGAACTATAAAAGATTGCAACGGAAAACTTTCTATCCCCAGACTGGTTAAGACCATATTACCCAATAAAGCCCCAGCTATTGAACCTAATACTCCTAAAAAGACCGGGCCAATAACTCCTCCCTCTTTTCTAGGATCTAAAAAGTTAGCAGCTATCCCGGCACTTAATCCTAAAATAAGTAATGTTGTCATATTCATAGCAAGCAGTTTAACTTTGTTTGGTGATATTAAGCTCAAAAGTTTGTAAGAAAAAGGTAGAAATTTTAACTTAATTTAGGCCACCTTTTTTACCTAATCTTCTTGCCCTCTCTGGGTTATTTTTAAAATTGCCTGAAGATTTTTTTCCACCTATCCTACCAATTTCACTAAAGAATGTTTGTGATTGACGGGCGGATGTAGCCAATCCTCCTAATCTTCCAGCTCTAGCGTGGCGCTTTGAGTCTCCATACCATCCCCTGCCATTTTTTTGCTTAGGCATTTATAAAACACCTCCTTAATATCAGGAACCAATTATATTTTTAATGCTTTAGACAGAAGATAAAAAGCTGTAAGAGTGATGCAAGAGTTCTATGGCTTGTTAAAATAATATCTTTTTTTTCCGTTTATCAACCTGTACAAAATAAATAATTAAGATAATAAAATTATATTCTTGTATAATACCGTTATGTTAAATGATGGGAATTTTCCTTATTTAGGTAACGGCGCCTATTGTTATGCAAATTCCACCTCGATGCTACTTGCTTCAATTGGTGAAGATATATCTCCCTCTCTTATTGAACCATTAACCGGAGTA
>DAHXOS010000030.1 GCA_027364775.1 bacterium | reverse complement strand
CTCTTCATTCTGTGAAAATTGTGGAGCAAAAGACCGAGGCTCATTAACACTCTGCTCTGTTTGAATTAAAGGTTGTGGGGCTTCTTGAAGGGGCTCACTTGGTAAAACAAATGCACTTTGATCGTTGACTACCTGCGGAGTAACAAAATTATCTGCTCCTTTAGCCTGTAATACACCCGGCTGAATTTGCTGTCCCGGCCCGTATTGTTTTGGTTGTTCTTTTGGTAAAAACTGACTCATATCATAAGGATAAGGTTGAGCATTTGGATTTAATTGAGGCAGCTTACCACCCTGCTGAGTTATAAATCCCAAAGCCATGAATGTGTCCGGTTTTAAATTAACTGTTAAGTTAGAGGTTGCATTATAAATACCGGCAATTAAATTACTGGCGATATCTTGATCATAATTTAATCCTAATCCAGAAATAATATGGGTCATCATCTCAGAAACAGATGAGGCTTGAGGGTCAACAACGTTAGCTTTACCAAAATTACCGTTATTATCAATTGAAATGATAAATGATTTATTAAAAACTCCGGCATTTTGAGCATAAATATTCCCCAACTCAGGTAAGTTATTAGCCCCAACTACAAATATTAGATCAAATGAAGCACCGGAAAACTTGCTATCAATCTTGGTGGGTTCAAACTTTTGATTTGGTAATACATGAAAGACTAAATTTAAATTATGACCCTCAGGGTACCAATCTAATTTTTCTAAAGCCGGAACTTTTCCCTGATTATCAACAACTCCTTCTAAGGTTAAAGTTAAATCCCCACCGGAAACCGGAGGTAAGGATTGTTTTATCTCTCCCACACCATAAAGATTGGAGTGCGCAACCTGCAAGGTTCCTTCTGTTACTACAGTTACATCTTTACCAGCCTGTTTTAAGGCTAGAAATAGGGCTAAGGCAGCAGCCAATTTATCAATGTTAATTACAGCTGGAGAAGCAATAACTACTTTTTTAGCTAGTCCAAGCTGATTTTTTACTTCAGCTAATTGAATATCATATTTAGTGGCCAATTAAAACAAACCTCCTTTCTAAATTTAAAATAAAATAACTTCTAAGATCACTTTTAAAAAAGTCATTTAGACTTTTTTTAGAAGGACAAGAGGATTTTATAACTATAGCCTATAATAAGTCAAGATTAAATAGTTCTATAAGATTGGATAAGATCACCAATAGCAAAATCTATCTCTTGATCAAACATCATTCCGCATTCATCACCTTTTTCAACTTTTGCAACATCTTCTCTAACCTTCTTAATAAACTTTAACTTACCTTCAGCAATAATTTCTTCTCCTCTGATAACCCTCACCTTTGGACCTTTAGAAATAGTTCCATCTAATATTCTACAACCTGCAATTCTACCCTTATCACCAAAAGGAAACTCGGCAATAATCTGAGCTGTACCAAAAATCTCCTCTGTTAATTCCCCAGCCAACATCCCTTCCGTCGCATCTTTTAGTTCATCTATTAATTCATAAATAATGCTGTAAGTCCTGATCAAAACATGCTCAGTTTCTGCCATTTTGGCAGATGTTCCAATCGGTTTTACATTAAAACCGACCACAATTGACCGGGTTGTGGAGGCAAGCTTAATATCCGCCTCACCAATGTCACCGGTTCCCGAAGAAATAATTTTTAAACTTTCTTTTCCGGTGTTAAAAAGATTTAAAGCATCTTCTATTGCCTCAAGTGAGCCTTGTTTGTCTGCTTTAACGATAACATTCAAAATCTCCTGGTCACCTTGTCTTAACTTATCTAATAAAGATTTTATGGCTTTATCATCTTTTTTCTCACTTGCTTCTTCTCCTAAAGTTGCCCCTACTGCTGGGACTGCTTCCAGTCCTAAAACTACAACCGGGGTTGAAGGGCCGGCTGAGTCTAAATTTTTACCGGTATGATCAATTAAACCCCTAACCTTACCTTTTACTCCACCCACAAGTAACAAGTCATTTTTCTTTAAAGTCCCGTTTCTAATAATAATTGTTGCTATTGGCCCTTTAAATTTATCCAAATTAGATTCAATCACTACCCCTGCTGCTGGAAGCGTGGAGTCACCCTTTAATTCATGAATTTCTGCCACCAGTAATACCATTTCCAGCAATTTATCCACATTCAAACCGGATTTGGCTGAAAGCTGAACTATTGGCACATCCCCTCCATATTCTTCCACCAAAATATTATGATCTGAGAGCTGCTTTTTAATTTTTTCCATCTGAGCTATCTGGTTAATACCCGCTAAATCAATTTTGTTTACAGCTACAATCATTGGGACTTTTGCATTCTGAATATGTTTAATCGCCTCAACTGTTTGGGGCATTATTCCATCATCAATTGCCACAACCAAGACTGCTATATCAGCCACCTGTGCCCCTCTGGACCTCATTTTTTCAAAAGCTGCATGGCCAGGAGTATCTATAAAGGTAATTAATTTACCTTCCTGTTCAACCTGATAAGCACCAATTGCCTGGGTAATTCCACCATGTTCATGTGCTGCAACAGAAGCTTTGCGGATATAATCTAGCAAAGTAGTCTTGCCATGATCAACATGACCTAAGATTGTAACTATTGGTGGTCTGGTTTGTTCACTCATTTTTGTCCTTTTTCAATTAAAAACCGCCTAGAATCAGGCGGCTAAACTAAGAAACAAAAGTTTTATTTAAAACTTAGACAGTTAAATACATAAATTATTCTTTTGTTTTGGCTTGCTCATCCTGATTAGCTTCTTCAATATCTGCTTCTGCATCAACTGTAGCTGGAGCTACTTCTTGTGCAGTTGGCTCTTCGACCACCGCACTATCTTGGGATTCCTCGGCACCAGCCTGATCAATATTTTCTTCAACAGCTTTCACACTTTCAGATAAATTTACAGAGGTTGGAGTATCTGTAGAACGGTCTTTTAAAGACTCTACTTCACTACCACTCTGGTTTTCAGGCTCGCCTGTTCCTTCTATATCAATTTTCCATCCGGTTAATTTAGCTGCGAGTCTAACATTTTGGCCACCTTTACCTATAGCCAAAGAAAGTTGAGAATTGTGAATAATTACCTTAGCAGTTTTTTCTTCCTCATTTAAATGGACAATAATATCCTTAGCCGGAGATAAAGCTGCTGCTATAAATCTGGCCGGATCGGAAGAGTAAGAAACAATATCTATCTTTTCCTCACCTAATTCATTAATTACAGCCTGGACCCTAACTCCTTTTTGCCCAACTAATGATCCTACAGGATCAACACCATCCTGATTTGAAGCTACAGCCACTTTGGTTCTACCACCCGCTTCTCTGGCGATCTCTTTAATTTCTACACTACCGGCTTGAATTTCTGGCACTTCCATTGCAAATAGACCTTTAACTAAAGCTGCATCGGATCTTGAAACAACTATCTCCGGTCCTCTACCAGTTTCCCTAATTTCTTTAATTAAGAATTTCATCCTCTGATTTGGTGCATAATACTCGTCTCTGGTCTGCTCAGATGGAGGCATAATTCCTTCTGCTCTGCCTAAATCTACAAAATAAGTATTTCCTTCTTGGCGCTGAATAGTCCCTGAGATTACAGCTTGGACTTTTTGCTCATATTCCTCCATAATTGCCCCCTTTTCTGCCTCATGCAGTTTTTGGGTAATAACCTGCTTGGCAGTTTGAGCGGCGATTCTGGCAAATCCCGGAGGAGTAATATTTTCCTCTCCTCTGTAAATTCCAATCTCACCAGTCACCAGATCAATTTGAGCTTTCAGCTCTTCAAAATCATCAGGTAAAGGCTCATTTCTGAATGATAAATCTTTTCTATAAGCTGCAAGTGCTGCCTGTTCAATTGCATCAATAATCACTGCAGAATCTACCCCTTTTTCAGAGGCAATTTGATTGATAGCAGCTGCAAATTCTGTTCTTGCTTGTATTGGCATATCGGAGCAAATTTCCTTTCTTATAATAATTAAAATTTGCGAGATCGCTTGCAAAAATGCGAATGAGCATTTTTGACAAGGGTAAACCTCAACCTTAATAGCTAAAAAATATGGCGGGACAAGCCCACCATGTACTTTAACCTTAAAGTTAGGGATATTGTAGACTCACCAAGTATTTAAGTCAAGATCCGAAGGATTACTATTATAATTTAAATTATTGTTATATTGATATTTATTTTAACTTTATTATCCGTATTAAGACCCTCCAAAGAAATTAAATACTATGTATAAAATTGTAGAAAGAACAAGCAAAATAATCTTAATTTTGTCACGCTTTAAGGAGATATGAAAGCTAGGGTAACGGTCAGATAAGCCTGTCAAATACATATTTAAAC
>DAHXOS010000016.1 GCA_027364775.1 bacterium | reverse complement strand
GTTGAGCTGACTTCTACATTCCAAACAGTGTTAGTAGTCCAATCACATTCACCATATTGATCTTTAGTCCAGGTTACAGGAGTTGGAGCAGGTGCTGAAGTTCCACATTCTCCTGTCTCTCCGTTATTTGCTAATTCTTCTTTTGTTCCATCACTCCACCATCTTACCCAAACTGCATTTGTTCCTCTACAATCTCCACCTTCATAAGTAATATATCTAGATGGTGCAGTAGGAACTTTTGGTGTGGAAGCAGACTGAGGAGCTGGTTGTGGTGCTGGTTTTGGTTCCTCAACATAATTCCAACATGAACCAGAACAACCGTTATCAGGAGTAAATGTATAATCATTATTAGAGGAGTTAACACTATCAACAGAAAATCCATAATCATCTGTTTGAGCTAAAGCAACTTTTGGACCTCTTTGTACTAATTCTGCAACAAAACTTTTTTGAGTTACTAAAAAGATTAAAACAGCAGTAGCTGATACTGCTAAAAGTAGTAAAGTTATTATTCTTCTAATGTTTAAGCTTGTAATAAAATTTTTCATAGTTTTACCAATAGAACGGCCCCCATATTCTAACTACAGTTCTTCCTCTAATTCCTCGTACAAGTGCAACCAGATCAACTAATAAAATAGCTAAAATAGTATTCCCAATTATATTAACCCCGGCTCTCCAAGGATTTTCTAATCTACCTCCAGTAACAGCATCTACACCTTTAGCTGGGAGATCTACTATACCTATTTCAGATTCTCCTGTAGAAGCACCACTCTGGCTAGATGGATTAGCAGGTCTAGTAGGAACTGGTGTGCCATTTTTTAGCTTTTCAATCTCCTCAAGAGTTTGTTCTAACTTAGATCGTTCGCTTAGCGCGCTTGCTGAATCTTTTCTTACTGATTCAATAATTTGTGCTACTTCTTTTGTATCACCTTTTTGAGCTAAAATTTTAGCTTTTGCTAAACGTTCTTCTATTGATTTAGCTTGAGCAGTAGCTAATGCTTCTGGGATAGTTCTAGTATCTGGAGTTCCTGTTGGTGTAACGCTAGATACAGCTGTTTGTTCAGGTGTCCTAGTTGGTGTTAAAGAAGCTTGTGCTACTCTTGTTGCAACAGCTGCTGTTGCCTGTACATCTTTATTAACAGTGATTGTAAATCCGTTAGTTTCATTACATACAGTATTAATCTCATTACCTTTTGTAACATCTGGGTCTTTTGAATTTTGGTCAACAACTTGAACTCTAGTTGTAAAAGAAGCTAATTCAGTAGCTGTTCTGTTATCTGAGCTTGGTCTTTTTGTAGAAGCATTAGATCCTCTTACTATTTCTATACTAGCAGGAAGCGTTATTTCTTTAATTAACTCATTATTTCTACCATCAAATAATTTTACATTAACTCTAGAACCTGCAGGTTCTACTTTACCATTTAAAGTAATTTTACAGTTTGGGTTAGTTGCAGCATTTTGAGCATCAACTTGGCCAGCTAAAACAGCATCAGTTGCTGTTAAAGCTCCAACTGCTAAAGCAGTTCTAAAAGCTATCGCTCTTGCTGGATTTCTATCAGGATTATTCATGATGTTGAGAATTATACTATAAGATATAAGTATTTGTCAACTCATTTTAAATATGGCTTTATTTTATCTTAAAATTCCTAATATATAGGATAGAGTAAATATTTTCAAAACCTTACTAAAATCTACTATGGGTTTGTGTAACAAAGGAGGTGTGGATAACTCAATATTCTGGTGGAAAACTGCATAAAAAAAGCTGACCTATATTGGGAACTAGTCCCTGCCCAAGACTAATTCCCAATACCAGCCAGCTTAACACTTTTTATTTAGGCTCAAATCCCATTTGATAACTAAATTTGAGGCTAAATTAATCCCTTGACAACTATGTCCAATAAGTTTTATTGTAAATAAAGATGTTAACTTCTAACTGCTCTTGAAGTTAACTCTGTACTTAAATAAAAGGGCATTGCTATTCGAGTCCGTCTGCGGTAGTAATGCTCTTTTTTGTTGGTTAAATTTTAATTAACCCACCTCTTCTATCCAATTTTTATTTTAAAGTCCAAATCTAGTTAAAAATGCCGGGTCCGTCTGCAGTAGTCTTTTTAAAAGCCTTATTTAAAGGCTAAATCTAAAGCAACCGGCACTTTCAACTCCTGACAGCAACTATTAGTTTCTGATCAGCAGTACTTAGTACTTTTCTAACATGTGAAGTCATATTCTCTTTTGAACGGGTAGATGAGCGCCTCTTAAACTCTTTTTTAAAGTTAAATCCTAACATAGTTTTCTTGAGGTTACATCAAACAAAACTATTTGTCAAGTTAATTACAACCTATAGGAAAAATTATTACAATTTTCTTACGGCCTAGAGTATTATAAAAAGGATATGATATATCCTTTAGATTGATATATCAACCTAAACAAATAGATACTTTTAGATATCAACAGGAAATTTTAAGATGTGGATAACTTACCTTAGGTTAATGCGTACTGCAAAACTAAATCTTCATTATTATATACAAAGGGATTTCTCCATTGTTGATTTTGATCTTGTAAATTGGCAACTGTGGTTCTGTGAGCTGGATAACCTGCCCATACGATACTTTGAGGCGTGATAGGTTAACAATTAAGAAATTATGATTTTTTGGTGAAGATCATCTTACCTGCAGGGACTTGTAGTAATCTGGTAACTTCAGTTTTTATTTCCTGGCCAACTAAGGAGGCACCATCTTCTACCACAACCATAGTTCCATCCTGTAAATATCCTACACCTTGGTTTGGATCCTTACCTATATGTAAAACCTTAATCTTTAATTGCTCACCCGGAATAGCTACGGTTTTAACTGCATTTGCCAGCTCATTGACGTTTAAAACCACCACATTAGACACAGAGGCTACCCTATTTAGATTATAGTCAGTGGTAATAATCCGGCCATTGATATTTTTAGCCAGTTTTATTAACTTATCATCAACTTGCTTAGCAGCAATTTCTTTATCCCAAACTTCAACTCTTAAACCCTTAACCTTTTTTAGCTCTTCAATTATCTCAAATCCTTTTCTCCCCCTACTCCTTTTTAAATAATCAGCTGAATCTGCAACCTGCTGCAACTCGGCCAAAATAGAAGATGGGACTAAAATTGTGCCATATAAAAACCCGGTTTTAGCAATATCCAAAATCCTACCGTCTATTATTGCCGAGGTATCTAAAATCATTGGTTGGCTCATAGAAACGCCACCTATTTGTGCGTGCTGAGGAAAAACCTGAGGAAAAGGATTTGAATTGTGAGGCAATCTGACTAACTGGTCCATCACTTCAGTTGAGACTCTGGTAACCAGGGCGTTAATTAAATTTAAGGTAGTTAAAGTTATGGCTTTTGCTATATCCGGAAAGATGCTATAGCCTACTAATCCAAACCAAAGAGTCACAAACAACCTAATAAAGTTGCGGTTAAAAGGTGGCAAATCTGGAATAATTTCTGAAAAGATAAAAGTAAACAGTGCAAAGATTAAAGCCAAAAATAATCTTAACAGTCTTTTTAATACTTTTGGGTTGGAAAAAAACTCATTAAATTCAAACCTTCTATTTAATACTCTCTGAGCCCCTCCCCAAATAGGTAAGCCAGCCTTATGATTTGGCATTTAGATAATTCCTTTAGAACAAGGGGGCAAAAATCTTGGATAAATTCAAATAAAAACCCCTGCTCTAAAACCATTTTATAGGAGGAAACTAAAGATTACAAGATTCTAAAACTACTTGCTACCAATGATAATCTCAGCATCAGCAGAATCTGAAGCTGTTAAGGCAGCTGATGAAGAAACGGCATCAAATTTATACTTTAAATCTGAAATTAAGATTTTAATCAAATCTGGCAAGTTGTTTTTTGCTTTAACCTGAGTCTGGGTAAAAGCAGAATTGGTGGCATTACCTGTTTTATCTGTCTGATAACCCAACTCTTTTAATTTGGCTGATACTGAAGCTGCTAAACCTGAGGTTGATGTACCATTTAGAACTCTTATCTTATATTTACTCCTGTCAATTTTTATTTCAGGTGAGGGTGAAGGCGTTGGTGAAGGCAAAGCAGCTTCAAGTGAAGGAGAAGGTGCAGCAGTTTCTACACCTTTAAATTGCTTTTTTAAAGCATAAACTGTGCCTCCAATAACAGCCAAGGCAATTACTGCTAAAACTACCAACTGTAACAGTAAATTTTTAGACTTTCCTCTTCTGGGAGGAGGATTAAAGGTAGAAAATTCCCTCTGGCTACCATTATGGCTAGTATAAATACCTGATGAAGGCATCTGCTGGGACTTTAAATTAGGTATATCCATACTTTCTTCTTCATATTCTGAAACCGGTTGTCTGTTAACTGCCTGTTGTGGCTCTTCTACCAGATCTTCTTCTGCTAAATCATCTAAGGTTTCACCCTGATCAGCTTTTCGGTTAATCTGCATATCAGTTGACCGGCTATCCTCCGGTTCATCTGATTCACTAATATTCTGACTTTCTGATTCCATCCGGTCATCAGAACTTACTGCAGAAAAACCTGCAATATTATGGTATTTAGGAGTAGGTCCACCATCAGAAGATCTTTTAAAGGTATGTTTTGGCTCTACCTTCTCAGTATCAGGCTCTGGGGTTTCATCATCTGTATCTAACTCTTCATCTTCAAAAGTCTGATGTCCCCTGATCTCCTGTTCTTCATCCGGTGCTAACTCCTGCTTTGCTTCTTTAGCTTCTGCATCCTTTTTTATCTCTTTTTCATCCTCTTCACTTTCTAAATCTTCATCGTAATCATCTTTAAAATCCTCTTCTTCATCTTGAAGCTTTGACCGGGGATCATCATCGGGAGTTATGGTTGTTTTTTTGAGTAAATCGGATGCTTTCACTTTAATACATTTTAACCATCTTTATAATAAGATGCAATATTAATTTCAATTTACAATGGTAATTAACTTTGGTGATTAACTTTTCTCTAACACCAACTTTACTGCTTCAGCTAAAGATTTGGCAAATGTTGGAGAAATAACTTTTGTAAAGCCTAACTTTTTTGCCTCCACTATTCTTTTTTCTAAACCTCTAACAACTCTTAACTCTCCTAACAATCCTACCTCACCAACAAAAGCAATATTCTTATTTATTAACTGATCTTTTAAGGAAGAGACAATGCTCATGCAGATTGCTAAATCTGCTGCCGGTTCATTAATCTTAATTCCTCCTGTGACATTAACAAAGACATCCTGATCAAAAAGTGGTAGACCTAATCTTTTTTGTAAAACAGCTACTAACAATGTCAATCTATTATTATCTATACCAGTCCCTATCCTTCTGGGTAAAGGTGCATAAGATTTGGTGACTAAAGCCTGGATCTCAAGTAACATAGGCCTTAGCCCGGTTAGGATAACTGTTACTGCGCTTCCCGGTGCATTTACCTTGCCATCTAAAAAGATCTGTGAAGGGTTGATGACCTCTTTCATCCCACTTTCTTCCATCTCAAAAATTCCTACCTCATCAGTTGGTCCAAACCTATTTTTGGCAGCTCTTAAAATTCTAAAATTATTGCTGCTCTCTCCTTCTAAATTTAAAACCACATCTACCAAATGTTCCAAGGTCCTAGGCCCTGCTACTGTCCCTTCTTTGGTAACATGACCAACTATAAAAATTGGGGTGTGGATTAATTTGGCAATTCTTTGTAACCTATGAGTAGATTCCCTGACTTGGGAAACAGATCCTGCAGCAGCTGTTAAATCTTCTGTCTCCATAGTTTGAATTGAATCAACTATTACTAAAGTAGGTCTTAACTTATCAATACTATTTACTACTATATCAACATCAGTTTCATTTAATATAGCCAGATTAGCCTTTTTGCTGATCCTCTCTACCCTTAATTTAATCTGCTGGGCAGACTCTTCTCCTGCCACATACAAAACTGAATTATTAACTGATAATTGATCACTATTAACAGTTAACTGTAGAG
>DAHXOS010000089.1 GCA_027364775.1 bacterium | reverse complement strand
TAGCATCAACAATTATTGGTGTGGGCATCCATTCTGCTTCTACTAGTGTTTATCAATCTTTTTCACCTAATTTAGATATTAAAGCTTATATTGAAAATGAAATATTTCATGGACCTTTTAGCCATGATCTAGTCTTTATCGGAGCAAATTATACTGCCTTTTTTTTATTTTTACTGGGCTTAAACCACCCAACAAACATTAACCAAGATTTAATTTTACCCACATTATTAGGACTTGCAATTGGTATACCTGCAGCCATTGCTGTTATTAGAGGGACCCATCTGATTTTGGTAGCAATAAATAGCCTGATCTGTTCGGTAGTAGGATTACTGATATTTGTTAATTTTAACTTGGTATATTATCCAGTTTCCTTTTCAATGTTACTGGCATTTACATCTTTTAGTCTAACTCTTTTGCTGGCTTTATTAATTTATTTTACTTCAAAAAGAGTAACAAAATTAATGATTAAACTGCTTTTTCCCAAAGGCCACCCTATTTATGAAAAGTTTCATTTTTTTTAATTATGGATTATTTAATGGTTACCTAATCCGTACTTTTTTACAATCGGATTTTTTTTATAACCTACAGTAAGTACAAAAAATAATGACATTAATAAAATAAAATTCCATCTTATTCTACCTTCCTTCTCCAACCTTCTAACTGAGTTATAAATCTCCGGTTTATCTAAAATAACAAATTTTAACTTTGATTTTTCTAAGCGGTTAACAAATTCAAAATCTTCAGCAATTATAATATTTTCATCAAAACCACCTACCTTATTAAAAACCTGCCGCTTTATAAAAAAGTTCATAGAGGTAGCATAATATTTCAAAGGTTTACAAACTTTTGGGACCATATTTAAAAGAAAGTATAAAAAATTATCTAACCTTTTTTTGGATAAAGGACGGATAGTAGAAATTGCAAAATCTGCCATTTTCAAATTTACTCCTTCTAAATATTGCTCTAAAGATTGTGGATTCTTTAACATCATATCAGCATCTAAAAATAAAATACTCTGCATTTTTGTTTTGGCAACACCAAAGTTTCTTTGCCTGGATATTGAATATTTAGGGATTTGATAATACTTAAGTTGCGGTAAAAACTTTTGTCTTTTTTTTATTTCAGAGATAGTTTTATCTTTACTCTCTGCATCTACAACTACAATTTCTTTGGGTAAAACAGTTTGGGAAGCTATAGAATCCAGTAGAATTCCAATATATTTTTCCTCATTTAAAGTTGGGATAATAACTGCTAGATTAACTTTTTTCGCCATTTAGGATTTTAGCTCACTTTGCAAAACAATCTTAACATGAAGCCACGTTTAAAATGAAATAATGTTGGATATTTTACGAGGACATATCGCTTAAACAGCTTTTTTGCCAACTATTTTTTCAAACTCATCCCCTTCTAAAGTTTCTTTATCAAGTAAAGCTCTGGCAACCTTATCAAATTTTGTTCTATTTTTTCTGATAGTACTTAAAGCCACCTTATATGCATCATCCATGATCTTTTTAACTTCCCTATCCACTGCATTATGCATTTCTGGGGAGAGCGGATCTGCTTCTTCCCCTCTCCACATCCCAAATACTGCACCCGGTCTGATGTTAATTGGTCCTAATGGACTCATACCATACTCCATCACCATTTGTTTGGCTAGTGAAGTGGCAACTGAGATATCTGAAGATGCACCAGTTGAAATATCCCGAAATTCTATCTCCTCTGCTGCTTGGCCACCTAAGGCAGCTGCTATTTGTTCGATCAACCGGGATTTAGTTTCATTAGAACGGTCCTCTGTTGGTGGAAACATCGTATGTCCACCTGATCTGCCTCTGGCCACAATTGAGATTCTATGGACCGGATCAACATTTTTAAGAAAATGCCCAACTATTGCATGACCTGCTTCATGGTAAGCAGCTAACTTCCGGTCCTGCTCAGACTGCATCCTCTTTCTTTGTGGACCTAATTTTTCTTTAGTAGCTGCCTCTTCCAAATCTTTATAATCAATTGCGCTTTTATTCTCCCTGGCAGCTAAAATTGCTGCTTCATTTAACATGTTAGATAAATCTGCCCCGGTAAACCCGACAGTACGTCTGGCAACTTTTTCAATTGAGACATCTTTGGTAAAAGGTTTACCTTTCATATGCAGCTCAATAA
>DAHXOS010000044.1 GCA_027364775.1 bacterium | reverse complement strand
CCAAATTTAAGATTTACCGTTGATGGCAGTGGTAATGTTGGTATTGGGACATCTTCTCCTCAAGGCAAATTAGATTTGGTAGGTCCTTCAGGAGTAACAAGCTTTACTGGAACTACAGCTTTAGGCCTTAGAGTACGTGGTTCATCATCAACCAATGATTATTCAGGTATTGATTTCTCTGGAAACAATGATTCATCAGCTATTCCATATGCAAGAATTGCTGCAATTACAACAGCATCTGGTTCTTCTCTCCGTTTTGGAACCTCTAATAGCTATGCTTCAGGAATTACAAATACTGCTATGTCTATTGATCCCTCTGGTAATGTTGGTATAGGTACTACTGCTCCAGAGGCTTTATTTGATGCAAGGGGACTATCACTTCTTGGCCCAACAACTAATCGGTTAACTATTGGAGGTGTAATGCCACTATCAGAAAAAGGTCTTTGGATATCTTATGGCGCTACTACTGCAGATAAGGTAACTATCCAGGCAGAGCAACAAGGAATATCATACCGAGACATTTTACTCAATCCATCAGGTGGTAATGTTGGAATCGGCACAACTAATCCACAGTCTTTGTTGGATGTTCAAGGTAATGCTAGATTTGGATCTAAGATAGGTATTATTGTAGATGCTACTCCTGGTAATACTTTAAAAGTAGTAGGTTCGCTTTGTGTTAAAGATGTAGGTGGAGCTTGTGGTGGTACTAGTGGAGGAACAATTTATGCTACCAATACCACTGTTCAGGCTGCAGATTTAGCAGAAAATTATGTATCAGCAGATACTCTAGAACCTGGAGACTTAGTCACTCCTTCTGCTGATGGTGATAATCAAGCAGTAATTAAATCCAGTGGTATCGTTTATCAGACACAAGTTATTGGAGTTATCTCTACTAAGCCGGGAGTAGTATTAAACTCTGATGCTAAGGTAGATATTAATCATCCTAACCTTTATCCAGTGGCTTTATCAGGTAGAGTACCTGTTAAATTCTCAACTGAAAATGGTGATATTAAAGCCGGGGATTTCTTAACTGCTTCTTCTACTCCAGGTATAGCTATGAAAGCTACCAAGATTGGAACAGTTATTGGTAAAGCTTTAGAAGATTTTGACCAAACAAAATGTACTATTAATTTAAATGAAGGCTGTATGGGTAAGGTATTAGTATTTATTAATGTATCCTTTGCAGATCCTAATAATATCTTAGCTCAATTATATATTCAAAGTGATGGCACAATTGTAGCACCTAAGCTAAAGACAGCATCTTTAACTATTAGTCCTAATTTAGTGATAGGTAATGAACAAGGTGGAGGAGGAAGTTTTAGTACAACAGTTACAAATAATAACAGCCAAGCTTTAGCTATAGAAGTAGCATCTAAACTTGCATCAATTGATTCTAATATTGCTACTCAATCTGCTCAGTTAGCTGATTTAAACAATAAAGTTAATGGAGTAGCAACAGAATCTGCTAATTTAAGTGCAAAATCAGAAGAGTTAAGTAATAAACTTACTTTCCAATCTGCAGATATTGCTTCTCAATCTGCTTCTTTAGCTGAGTTAAATTCTAAATATCAGCTTCTAGATTCTAAATTAACTGCACCTAATATTATGTATGCTACAGAATCTGCAACCTTAGCTAAATTAAATGTGACAGATACAATCTCTACTCTAAAGCTAGATGCAATAGATGCAACTATCTCTGGAACATTAAAGTCACTAGGTAATTCCTTTTTAGGAAATACAACTATAGCAGGAGATCTAACTGTAGATGGAACAACTTCTATCTCTGGTAGCTCTCTCTCATCAATTGGTACTCTATTTTTACAAAATAACCCGCTTGCCCAAAATCTGGATATCTTTAATGGACTAGTTACAATAGATAATACTGGGACTATAAAAACAAAAGCTTTGGCTGTGACCGGTCCTTCAGTAGGTAAAGCTAAAATTACTTCCGGTCAAACTAAAGTGACTATTAATTTAAGTTTATTAACAGCAAATTCCATGGTATTTATTACCTCTTTAACCCCTATAGATAAACCTTTGGCTGTAACTAATATCCGCCCGGGTGAGAGCTTTGATGTCTCAATAACAACTGCCCCTGTAGGTGATATAGAGTTTAACTATTGGGTAGTAGAAAACAAATAGGATTTAAGGTTCTAGTAACTAGCCACTAGAAGAAAGAAAAAAAATGACAGTTTTTTTATAAAGAATTAAGAGTACTTTAATTACAAATTATGAACCTAGGATTAACCATAGCAGAAAAAATAGTAATAGCAGTAATAGTTGTCCTAATATTGGTCATTCCTGCTGGTGCTTATATTTTGTCTCAGACTATTTTTGTAAAACAAGTCAGTAGTTTAAATTCAACTCCTGAGATTAAAGTTCCACCCAAAGAAGTAGCTAAAACATCCCCTTTGCAAACTTTACAGGACAGCTTACAAAATTCCTCTCAGTCTGCTGCAGCCTCTGTTGCTGATACATCCTCAGATACTTCTGTACCTGAAGTTAATTATGGACCAACTTTAAGTTTTAAATTAAATATAGAGGGCAGACCAAGTACAGATCAGTCTGCTAAAGTGTTTGTTGGGATTGCAGCAGGGGGTGTAACTAATAATCCCTCCTATTTGTTATCTTTTAATGTTAAGGTATCCAAAGCAGGGGAGTATAAGGGCTTATCTTTAGCAGGTTTGACAACCGGTAATACCTATACTGCCTATATTAAAGGTCAATCTCAGATTGCTACAGCTTCTGCTTTTCAAGTCAGGACTACTGTTTCAGATATTGGGTTATTAAACCTAATAACAGGAGATTTAAATGAGGATAATGTCATAGATGATAAGGACCAAGCATTAATTAAGGCTACATCAGGTGCAACTTCTACATCCAGCAAATGGAATGCAGGCTATGATTTTAATTTAGATGGAATTATTAATAACTTTGATTTAATGCTTATCAATAAAAATTTTGGTAAAGTAGGTATAGGGGGAGCTTGGTATTCAAGAATTAACAATGCTACCAAATCAGCAGAGTTAAATTCAAAATCCAGTAATATAGGAGGGCCTGTACCAGACAGTAGTGATGGATTTTGGATGTGGGTGCCTAAGTTTTAGCAAAGCTAAAAATATTATTTAGGATAAGTATTAAGTAAAATAGGTTGCTTTAAATATGATTAGTTCAAAGAATTTAATAAGAATATTAATTAATACTGCAATTGGGATTGTCCTGGTCTATTTTTGGCTAAAGGCAATAGATATTAATGCAGTTATTAATGGTTTATCCAAAATCAACTATTTTTACACCTTACCTTTTATTTTATTTTTAGTTTTAGGTTCTGTTTTAAGAGCTTTTAGGTTAAAAATTTTATTAAAAAGCTTTAAAATCCCTTTTTTAAATTTAGTTTACTTAACTTGGTTATCCCAATTACTATCATTTACCATCCCAATCAGGATAGGGGAGGTTAGTAAGGGGATTTATTTATCTACTCAGTATGAGTTGCCTACTGCTAAAGCTATAATCTGGATTTTTATAGACAGATTTTTAGATTTTTGGTTTCTTTTGATAAGTGCATTTATACTCTTAAATATAGTCCAAACTAATCTTCCAGGGTATATAAAGTATTCACTAATTTCTACTATCTTGGCCTTTTCTCTGGCAGCACTTTTTTTAATAATTTTGCCAAATTTGTCTAAAAAAATCTCCAAGATTTTTATTTTTTTACTCTTTTTCCCTAAATTTAAGCTTCTAGCTACTAAATTTATTAATTTTATGATTGATACTTTCTCACTGCTTAGGAGAAATCCCTTAGATTTAGGGTTAATCTCTTTTGCAACAATTTTAGCTTTAATTTTTGATGGTTTAACCTGGTATTCATTATTTACCTTACTGTTTTTAGGGGTTGAACCTTTAAAAATCTTTTTAGGTTCACTTTTAGCTTCTTTAACTTACATTCTTCCTGCAGCTCCAGGGTATGTAGGTAGCGCTCAAGCCTCTACTTTAATTGTTTATTCATATGGATTAGGGTTTGATAAGACTTTAACCTCAGTGATTGCAATTTTATCTAACGGTTTAACTTTGCTTTACCTGATAATTTTTGGCCTGATAGGTTTATACTTGCTTAACTTTGATCTTAATTTAGTTTGGAAAAAACTAAAAAGATAGGCTTTTTTCTAAAACAAAAATAAAATTAAGGCTGAAAGGGGAGTGGTGACTATATTTTAGCCTCAAAATAGCAATATTTAGACCTATAGTTTATATAAATATTTAACTTAAGGATTAGACAGAGGTTTAGGTTTTGGCGGTCTGCCTAATCTTGATACAGTAAAAATAGGTATCAAATTTGCTTCCTTTTTTAGGTTAATTTGTCTGTTTAATTGAGCTAATATAAATCCTTCAACTATTAGTTCTGTTGGATAGATACCAAATTTGGGTACTTCATTGGTAAGCTTTAAGGTTAGGCGACCCTCATACTCATTTCTATAGCGGTAAGCGATAGGTGGCTCTTGCGGATTTAAAATATTGTAACGCTCAATAATCTGGATTTCTTCTGCCAGAGGGTCATTTACAAGTGCAAAACCAAGGCCGATTGTTTGGGTAAATTCTAAAAAAGCTTTAATAATTGAACGGCCGGTCATAGATGTACTTGCCTGTAAGACAAGACGCCGGTCTAAAGGATTCCGTAACTGACTATCAAAATCTAAAATTGCAGTTTGATAGTCTGGAAATTCGGTCAATCTTCCTTTTGTAGCAATTAGTCTGGCCACACCTTGCTGACTGTAAGCTTTATCTTGTAGAGAGACTAACGGCTTATTACTAGGAATAGATTCTATAAAATTAGCTAATTTTTGTTCTAAAGTTGGCATAAAATCCTAAGTTAGATTGAGGATAGGTCAATTTTGACGCCCGGACTCATGGTAGAAGCAATAGTTACTCTTTTAATCTTTGATTTACCAATTGTGGATAGTAAAATTTTTATATTTTGGTTTAGCTCATCAGTAGGTTGAGAGACCTTACCAATACCTAAATGGATAACCGAAGCACCTTTTTCACTTTTGTATTCAACTTTACCAGATTGGATCTCTGTAATAGCTTTTTTTAGGTCGGTCGTAATAGTACCACTTTTAGGATTTGGCATTAAACCCTTAGGACCTAAAACTTTGGCAGCTCTTGCTAACTTTGGCATCCATTCAGGAGTTGTAACCAAAACATCAAAGTTTACTTTACCCTTTTCTATCTCTGCTAGGGCTTTATCATCACCAATAAGGTCAGCACCTGAATCTTCAGCACCTTTTCCAAAAGCTAACACTTTTAAAGCTTTTCCTGATATAAATGGTAAAGATATTAAACCTCTGACTGATTTTGAGTTGATATTAATATGAACCTCCATTGTACCGTCAAATTTAGTATAAGATATTTGTTTTACAAGCTCTATTGCCTGCTCAACAGGGTAAGTTTTGGCTTTAAAATTTGGGAGCTCCTCACCTTCTTCCAGACCTTCTTTAGCTTTCTCTTCTAAAATTTTTATCTTATCTTGATAATTTTTACTTCTTTCCTTTTTACCTCTTTTGGGTTGTTTAGCCTTCTTTTCTTTTTTAGGTTCTGTTGCTTTCTCAGTTTCTTGATATTCCTCAGCTTGTACAGCTTGATCTTCGCTTTTTTCAGGTACGCTTACCGGTAAGTCAATACCAGCTTCTTCCGTTGAAACTTCATTTTGAACTAATTCTGCATTTTTTTGTTGTATTTTTGTTTTTCCCATAATTTTAATTCCTAAATCTATTATTCAGTTTTTACTCCCATAGATCTGGCTACACCGCGGACAGTATTCATAGCTGCTTCAGTATTTTTAGTATTTAAATCCGGTAATTTGGCTTTGGCAATATCCTCTATCTGTTTATTATTTAATGTTCCCACAAATTCTCTACCTGCTTTGCCTGAACCTTTTTCAGCGCCCAAGGCTTTTTTAATCATCTCAGCAATTGGTGGCTCTTTAGTAATAAAGGTAAAAGTTCTATCCTCATACACTGTAATTACAACCGGTAGAATATTTCCGGATTTTTCCTTAGTTTTTTCATTAAAAGCCTTAACAAAATCCATAATTGGTAAACCCTGTTGAC
>DAHXOS010000033.1 GCA_027364775.1 bacterium | reverse complement strand
GCTCCAAAGTGAATTGAATGGTCATAATCTGCTTGATTAGATTGTTGTAATGGCCTTTTCTTTAGTCCGACCAATCCATTTTCCTCCAAAAGCTCATTTTGCTTGTTTCTCAAGAAGATAAAAATAGATTTGGCTTCTATATTAAGCTTTTTATTTTTAGTTTTAAGTTCGACCCGAGAATTTGTAAAACCATCCTTTTAGTATAGTCATCTCCGCTATTAAACAGTTCCATAGTCTGGACAGCAAAGTTTAAAGTGTCATCAACTGCTCCCAGTAAGACATCCTATCCGAGTTAATTTGTTCTTTAATGTCTACTTCTTCTTTAAGTTGTCAGCTAATTTTTGAACATTATCTGTATTTATTTGAAAATTAATCCCTCGACCTAATGGATATTCAAGATTACCAGTAATAAATTCCTTATCTTCATTTGGGTTTAACTCCTGGATCATCAAATGGCTACCCTGGGAAGATAGAAAAGCAAATAAAGGGTCTTCACGTTGATACTCTACTTTAAAACCCAAAATTTTTGTATAAAAATTAAGGCTTTTCGAAAAATCTGTGACATATAGTTCTGGCTTCAGCGGATTAGATTTCATACTAGTACCTTAGTGTTTTGGATAACTTCGTAGCAAACATGGATGAAAGAATCTTTTAAAACATCACATTTGATTAGCCGGAGAGCCTTCAACTTCTTCAAGTCTTCCTCACTATGAAGAGACTCACCACCAATCAGAGATTGAGTATTCGAACCTCCAATTAGACATGGCGCTATGACGATAGAAACATAATCTATTAAACCTCTTCTTACCCATTCCGCATTTAATGTTCCACCTGATTGAATAGTCAATTTATCTACCTCGTAATTACTTTTTAGCTTATTAAGAAGATTTTCTAAGTTAACTTCTTCCTCATAATAAATAATCTCGATATTAGGATACTTATCTTTGAGCTGGAAAGCTGGATGATTTTTGTTTGTGGTTACTAGATATAGGGTTTTTACCCATTTGGCCAGGTATTCTACACCAGTTTCTTTTAAGTGAGGTTTATTATCGATAATTACAAAGGAAAATTCAGCTTTTTTAGGTTCACTAGTTCGTTCGTTAATACCTATCTTTTCCATGACTCTACCGGAGTTTAGGGAATGTAAATCAGTTTTTTTCTCTAGGTCATAATATTGTTCCAACCCCTCTTTGATACCAGTAATGCGATGGAAATCTTTGTCTGTATCCCTATCGTCATTATCACCTGTTGAAATCTTCCCATCTAAAGATTCAATTAGGAATAAAGTGGTGATTGATCTAGCCATATCCAAAGTATACCAAACTATATAGAGCTTAGGGGTGGGAATATGCCTTTTAGGGGATAGATCTCGCAGTTTTTAGGGACATAACTACTTAAGTACCTTGCTAAATCCCTCACAGGAACTTCCTCATATAAATATCTGACAATTTTAAGCGAACCTGCATGGCCAATTATAACCACTGGCTTATCAGCATATTGGCTACGTATTTTTCTCAAGCCCATGCTAACTCTCTCCTGCATTTGGGATAGAGGTTCAACCCCATCATCTGAGTAACCTTCTAAAAACCAGATACAAGAACCCTGATATTGCTGGTATAGTGGTTCTATATCGGGATTCCTTTGCAGCAATTGGGAAAATTCCATTCGGTCGTAAATACCCATTTCCCTTTCTCGAAAATCCGCCATTTCAACTAATGGAGATCCGAATCCACCTGCATCTTTAATAACCTGAGCAGTATTTATAGTTCGTCTTAAACCAGTATGTATAATTGCTTCTGGGTTTTCTTCACCAAAAATAGCTCGAAGCGCCCTCCCTGCCTCAAAGGCCTGTTTATTGCCTAAATCAGACAATGAGCAATCTCTGTCTAAGTTTTGGTTAACATTCTGCATACTCTCGGCATGTCTTACCAGATACAAATTAGGTCTATCCTCTAACACTAAAGTTTCCCTCCTTGTTCCTGATATAAGAATTAAACTTGAATTCCCCGTTCTCAAAATCTAATACAAAACCTTCACAAAATTTGAACGTTTCAGCGCTACCATCGAAATACTTGAGTAACTTTTGTGGGTTGTTCTTAATGTTTTTATCTTTTATGTATGCCTCAATGATTTTCATAAAAAAACCGTGGGAAAAAACTGAGATTTTTTTTGCTTTATTTTGGGAAATCTCAGTTAAAAGAGATTCTATACGTATCATGACCGACTCATAACTTTCCTCTAGATTGCTATTAACCAAAGCTTTAACAAATGATTTTCTAGCTTTTTGAACGTTTGGAGTACCTTTTTCATCGTAAAATTTAACTTCAGAAATAAAATCCTCCATTTTAAATTTAACCTCAATCAATTCATCTAAAATTTGTGGTGAATCTGTTATAAATTGAGCAGTTTGTACGCTTCTTTTTCTTGGTGAGCAGTAAACTCTATCGCTTTTATATATAGATTTGGGTAAATTGTTCTTAAAATAGCTACCAGCTGATCTTTTAATAGAAACCTCTATTTCTCTTTTTGCTACAGCATTAAAACTTTGGTATAGACTCATACCTTTAAGGTGGTAGTCGTATGGTGCTGTTCTAATAATTGAAATTTGTTTAGTTTCACTCGGATTCATAGTACTGTCTCCATAATCGGCACAACTTTCAAATCTGCTTCAGAAAGGGAAAATTGCGGGTCACGGTAGGCAGCAGCATTATAAAATGGTAGATTAGGGGTTGGATAGTTTAATAAAATACTAGGCTCCTCTAACCTTCTCGCCAACGTACCTCGAGCCGCATACTGAGCCATATAACGGATTGTTAATTCGTAATCAACTTCTCTTCTACCGAGGATCTTTGAGTGTCGCTCTTTACGCATATCTCCCAGTTTCTGCACCTCCTGATCGAATTTACTATTAGTTGTTCTTAATCTTCTAACTACATCTTCATATTCATACTGAGTTTGCCTAAACTGTCCACCTAATCCTTCTGTAAAAGTTGTAACTTCCACGAGATTTCCTGTTCCATTTAGTTCTCCTTTTATAGCATCAACTGAAGCCAGACATCGATTTTTATAAATTTTAGGATCCCCATTCACACAACGATCCATGACTTCGGGTATATCATCCTCAGTATCAGCTACTAGAATATCCACTTTTGGATCAAAGCCGTACTCAGGAAATACCTGCTTAATATATACAGCAGCTCTCATAGCTGCTGTAGCTTGTGAACTAATACCTTCACCAATAGTTTGATAGAAAGAGGCACTACTTTCTTGAGAATAGTCTGGACAAACTGGGGTAATAAATCTTAAGTGGCCCTGATGCTCCAATAAGCTTGTTACTAGTAAACTACCTAAAGAGACTAGCTCTTTTTCTCGTTCAGTGCTACTTGGCAGGTTTATAACCTCACCATCTACTCCAATCATTGCCGTTAATCCTGCGACTGCTTGTGTGATAGCTAAAGGCTGAGGTGCAAGGTAAAAAACACCTTTATCGAAGAGAATCCCACCGTCAAACCTTCTAGCTATCTCATTACGTACTTTTTGGGACATTTTCTTAAACATATCTCTCCTGTGTTTTTGGATAGGTGTAGATGGTATAAATAATTCGGTGAAGTTATTAACTCTAGTAAGCGAGCCAAACTAACCCCTGTCCCTCGGATGAGGAACTAGAGGCTCCTTGTTGATTTTGTTCTAGTTCATAATTTGACATATTTTTCCTTTCAATTGGGCAATAAAAAAGCCCTCGTAAACCCACCACTAAGTGATGAATCTACAAGGGCCTTCTTTAGGCTGTGCCACCTTGCTTCGTTTATTCACAAAAAATGCTTCCCTAGGGAAGCAAAGTCATGTTAATAAACCTTATTCATGACATGCTCCGTTATTACTACACATGTTGCTGGCTTTTACAGTTTCGCCTCTGTAGCATATTTTTGCTCTGCGTGCCCTTGCAGGCGACTCGGTTCCAACCTTCCGAATCAAAGCATTTAGATATTGTTAAATCTACCTTTTTGTAACTCTTTCGAGCCACGAGTGACTGTAGCAATACCCACATTTAGCTCTCCAGCGATTTTATGCTGAGAGACACCTTTCTTAAGCATTTTTACAATACTCAGTCGGGTAGGCAGCTCTTCGAGTTCTTTAGGAGTTAATAACCCTAAAAGAAACTCATACATCTCACTCTTATTCCTTATACTTAGCAACATTTCAATTAGTTCATCTAATTGTTTATTACTTAGCATATGTACTATTGTACTAGTACAATAGTATTTTGTCAACTATTGATTAAACAACCATTTTGGAGCTCTTAAGCGAGCTTCAATTTGTTTCCTATAGGCGAGCCTGTGACATCTTCTGCAAGCCATCACCTCTGAGTTAGGTGGGAAGTATAGATATCTCACCTTTCTATCGCAGAGATTGCAGATAAACCAAAAAACAAATCCTTTCTTCAAGTTTGACTTAGTGTAAGTTAGGTTTATCTTATTCATGTAATCAGTGTTAGTAACCTGACCGTTATTTTCTTGTCTTAAATTAACAGTTACCCCTTGCTTAACTATCTCAATGAATAGTTTCACATCATTCTCTTTATTAAGATCCAGGTCCCTGCCGTTTTCTTTTAGTTGTTTTTTAAACTGGAGGTAGTTATGCCTGACGAAGACACTGACATTATTTGTTTGAGACTCTTCTATAACTGGCCTTTTGTTGAAATAATATTTAAACATTTTTACCGAAATCCTTAATAATCACTAAGAATCATTAGGGTTATTATTAGCCTGTACAACTTGATTTTGTCCTAAAATTGCCGTTTGAGCCTTAATGTTTACTCCTAAACTTGGCTGCTTTATAGTTCTTAAAGCCTGAATTGTAGTTAAATAATGCCTGTTGGCCCTATCTAGTTCTTGGCTCATAATAGCCAGAAACCTAACGCCATTATCAGTTATAGTTCCCAAGTCTAGGTAGCTATTGATTTTCCTTTAAATTTCCAAGGTTCTTATATAATTGACCGTAGCCAATTCTGCTGTAGCTTTTTCACTCGGAGTTGTACAACCGTATTCTTCTTGTAATTTACCCATTAAATCAATACCAAACGTTTTATATTGCTCTGGAATAACGGTTACCAGTAATGCTCCATTTTTAAACTCTGATAGTGTCATTGCTTTAAATAAGTCGTCCTGAGCAGTTGTCTTACCTTCATATTCCTCATCACCTTCCTTTTTTAAACCATTGAGTTTTCCCTGAGCTCTTTTTAAAACTTCCTTAGGGTCATAAGCTATCCTTAACTGCTCGTTTAAAGGCTTGGGTTTTTCCAAAGCCTTATTATCGGTAGTAGACAGTTGGTTATCAGGAGGCATTTATAAAACTCCCACCTAAGTGATTTCTAAGAAGTTCAAGCTGGGTTGCTAGTAAAGTAGTCTCGGGTGAGGTATTGTTAAGTAG
>DAHXOS010000021.1 GCA_027364775.1 bacterium | reverse complement strand
TTGTTGCATTCCATTTTTGCTTCATAGATATAAGTACCACTGCTTGTAGCTATAGACTGATCACATTTATTTATAAATTTAATACTTTTATAGCTAAAATCGCCTTGTGCTATTTTCTGATTAAAACCTAGGGCTGTTTCTTTATTGTAAAGATTACTGTAGAAAAGTAACTTCTCGAAAAGAATTCTTGGTTCAGTGGCTGAAATTAAGATCTGTGATGTTGAATTCTTGGTCAGATTTAAGTCAAGATACCTGGATAAGACTTTGTTACTAAAGAAAAATCCTTCACTGTTATAAATTGGATAACGAGTAAAATATAAATTGAGAAAATTCGCAACAGAGAAAAGATAGATAACTAAAATGAGACTGCCTATGATAACTCTATATTTTTTAAGTTGATTTAAAAGAAAATAGACACCAGTTCCTGAAAGAGAAGCAAGGAACGGAAAAGTTAAACCAGATCTGATAACATAGGAGGGCTCACCTCCGCTTAATACTGAAGTTATAGGAGATATTACTATAATACCCATAACCAACCACCAAACCTTCTTGCTAATCAAATAAAGACCTATTATTCCTAGAATTATTAAAGGGAAATCTATGTAATAAAATATTCCATGAATCCAAAATGAATATGCTCCTAGATTCTCACCTGAAACAAACAGAAAATCTGTTGAAAAAGTATGTAGGTACGTATCAGTAAGTCTTTTATAAAAATAAGTGGCCTTATTTAAAAATATCTGTTGTTGAAATCCTGGAATAGCTAACTTTCTTTCATTATCAACAGTGCTGCTAGCGCCGTAGCTATCATAGAAGACTATTTCACCAGCTCTTGCATAAGATGGTTGATATTTAAGTGTGACAAAATAAGCAGAGCTAATAATCAAGGCTAATACAGCCACAAACAAAGCTGGTTTTAGATTTACACTCTTATTATCTAAATATTTCCAAAAACAAACTAAAGTTATGAAAGGGAAAAATAACAGTTTAGCCCCGTGATAACTTAAAAAACCTGCCATAAAAAATGGTAGCGAATAGAAAATACCCCATTTATGAGTTCTAACAGCAAAATAAATGCCAGTTAGATAGAAGAACAGAGAAAAAGTGAACTCGAAACTAGTTCTGCCAAAATGGATACTCCAAGGATTTAAAGCGAGTATCAGGCTTGCTAAAAGAGCTAAAAATTTCTTTTTAGTTAGAAAATTAAATAAGAGGTACATAATCACCACTATCAAAGAGGAAACAAGAGCATAAGGCAATCTAGCAATAAATTGTGAATTATTTAAAGGTCCAATTATTGGGGCAATTAAAAAGGATGGTAATTCGGCCAACACATTTCCAGAGCCTGGTTGCCCCCAAGAGAAAAGACCAAAAAGTGGAGCGGTAGGTATCCCATGTCCTGTATAAAATAGAGATTTTGCCTGCATTATATACTCAAGTTCATCATTGGTTATGGCTATTGGAAATAAGTTTAAGTACCACAGCCTGAGAAAAAGGGCCAAAAAGAAGATTAGGATTAGGTAAAAATTGGTCCGTATAAGGTTATGCATAGGTGAGTACTCTATAAACCATCTTATCAAAAGTTAGATAAGTACACTATATAAAAATCTATGACTACTCTAGAAAATTTAAGATGTGAGTAGTCTAACTTTTAAAACACCAATAGATGCCAAAGAGAACCTTAAACTCAAAAATAAGTTTGCCCAACATTTAAGTAGACGATTAAAAGAGGTTAGGAAAAATAAAAAGATGACCCAGCAAGAATTAGCTGATAAGGTAGGATTACATTTGTATTTGTAATGTGGAAAATTGCAAAAGTTCTTGGTGTACTTATGGATAAATTGATAGATCTTTAAATGTTTATATTTTGATCCAATTTGTAAAAAATGGTGTTTATGACTAGAGTCTAGAGGCAAAGTCTTTTAAATCCATTTGTCCTGTAATCCTGATCCTTGGCAAATTTATTCCTGGACCAGAGGCTTTTCCATACCATGTACCTAATCCTCCAACATAACCTACTTGTCTAGTTAGATTTTGAATATTTACTGTTGATATTCCATAAGGATAAGCAATAAAATTAACTGGATAACCTGTCTGGGATTGCAAAATATTTTTACTATCCTTTAGTTCAGAAAGTAATCTTGCTCCTGATAAACTTGCTAAATTAGTATGTGTAAGAGCTATAGATTCAAAAGTGACCAATCCTGATGAAGCAATCTCTTTGACCTGTGCCCAACTCATATAATATCCTTGATTCATCAAACTAGTTGGGATAAAAGATACAGCTTTCATATTATATTTTTTTAAGATTGGGTAAGCGGTAGTATAAAAATCTATATATCCATCATCAAAGGTTAAAACGATAGGTTTTGGGGGAGCTGCAGTTTGGTTATTAAATATGCCATATAAAGTATCTAAAGAGATGGGGGTATATCCATTTTGAGAAAGATAGGTTAGCTGTTGTTCAAATTTAGCAGGAGTAACTGATAAAGAATCCCTCATAGTATCTTTTGGGTTAGGATTATTACCAATATAGTGATACATTAAGATAGGAACTTTAACATTCGAGGCCTCAACTGTAGGGGTATATTTTATTGTTAAAATAAGTAAAAAAGATAAAACAATCAGGGCTAAAAATTTAGGCATATATAAGTATAAATTTAATACTAAGGTATAGAGCAGACTAAAATCAAGTAAGGCTATTAATCTTTGCTAATAAATCATCTATTTCAAACGGTTTTGCTAAAAAATCATCTGAACCACAATCTTGAGCAATCTTTTCCACATCCTGTTTAGCAG
>DAHXOS010000015.1 GCA_027364775.1 bacterium | reverse complement strand
TCCCCACTGTAATAGTTGAGGGTAAAACTGATCCAGAGGCTAAGGTGGCGGTTAATAATCAGCAAGTTGGTCTGGATAAATCCGGCAAATTTAAAGAAGAGATAAAATTATCTTCTTCAACAAATAAATTGGTAATTACTTCAACCTCTAAGTTTAATCAGTCTGCAAAAGTTGAAAGAACAGTTTTTGTAAAAAAGTAACTTAATTCTTACCTAACCTTAAAGCAGCTGTAACTCTCATTTTTGATAATTATTATATTATGAGCCCACTAGAAACAGCATTGGTAATTTTAATTATCATCTGGAGCTTTATTTTTATAATTATAGCTGTGGCTTTAATTTATTTACTTAAGGAATTTAAAATAGCTGTTGATAAAGTAAATATTATTTTAGCTAAAGGGGAGAAGGCTGCCAAAGAAGTAGAAATAACAGCTAAGATGACTTCTTTAGGAGTCGCTGGAATATTAACCAAAGGTGGAACTTCAAAAGCCAGACAAATTGCTCAAAGAGTTTTAAGAAAGAACTAACCCTATTCTACTACTGCATAGATTCTTCTGATACCTGCAGAGACTGACTCTTGTTTAATGATTTTAAAAGATTTTAAAACCCCGGTATGTTCAACATGAGGACCACCACAAAGTTCTTTAGAAAAATATTTACCCTCAGAGCCAATTTTATAGACCTTAACCTTTTCAGGATAATTTTCTCCATAATTAGTAGTTGCACCTTCTGTAATTGCCCGGTCGCGTTCTTCAATATCAAAATGGACTGTTAAATCTTCTGCAATTTTTTGATTAACCAAATTTTCAACTTGATTTATTTCTTTGTCTGTTAATTTTTGAGGAAAATTAAAATCAAACCTTAATCTCCAAGCTGTAATATGGGAGCCCCGCTGTCCCACAAAACTACCTAAAACCTGTTTTAGTGCAGCTTGGAGTATATGAGAGGCAGTGTGCAATTTAGTAGTTTGGTTAGAGTGGTCAACCAACCCACCTTTAAACATTCCAGCTGATGATGTTTGAGACTGCCGGCGGTGTTTTTCCTGCTCTTCTTCAAATTCTTTTAAGTTAACTTGTTGTCTCTTTTCTTTGGCAATTTCCAATGTTAATTCAATTGGAAAACCGTAAGTTTGGTAAAGATTAAAAGCTGTTTTGCCATCAATAGATGTGTATTTATTAATTTCCCTTAAGCCTTGATTTAAAGTTCTTTGAAATTTATTTAATTCTTCTTCTATAACTGTTCTGATATTATCCCAATCTCCAACTTTAAAATAAGCAGTATCTGAATAGATATCCAAAACCGGGTCAATTAATTTAGGCAAAATATCCATGGAGCTTTCTTTTAAAGAATTTAATTTAATTGCAGCTCTCCTTAATAGTCTTCTTAAAATATATCCCTGGAGTTTGTTAGAAGGCACAACTCCATCCTTAATTAAAAAGCAAGCTGCTTTAATATGATCAACAATAACTCTAAATTCTTTTTGATTATCTGCGTATTTTTTACCTGTTTGCTCCTCTAATCTTTCAATAATAGGTAGAAACAGTTCAGTTTGATAATCATCAGAAAACCCATTTAAGACAGCTAAGGTTCTTTCCAAACCCATACCGGTATCAACATTTTTTTGTTCTAAAACTTTAAAAGAACCATCTTCCTCTTTATAGTATTGCATAAACACATCGTTCCAGATCTCGACCCAGTTACTATTATCAGGATCAAATTCTGCAGGAGGAGTATCATCTTTTGCCCAATAAAACATCTCGGTATCAGGGCCACAAGGCCCGGTCTTGCCAGCAGGTCCCCACCAGTTGTTTTTTTTAGGCAATTTAGCAATTCTTTGTTTGCTTATACCTAAATCAATCCATTTATCAAAAGACTCTTGATCAAAAGGGGCATCGCCATCACCTGCAAAAACTGAAACAGCCAACCTTGCTTTAGGAATATTTAACCATTTTTCAGAAGTTAAAAACTCAAAACTCCATTCAATGGCTTGCGTTTTAAAATAATCACCTAAGGACCAATTACCTAACATCTCAAAAAAGGTGTGATGGATTTCATCCCCAACTTCATCTATATCATCAGTCCTTAAACACTTTTGGGCATCAACTAACCTTTTTCCCTCTGAGTGGGATTCGCCTAATAAATAAGGAATTAAAGGTTGCATCCCGGCTGAGATAAAAAGGGTGGTTGGATCATTTTCCGGAATTAAGCAAAAAGAGGGTATAATTTTATGACCTTTTTGCTTAAAAAATTCCAGGTATTTATTTCTTAAATCTGATGCTTTCACTTTGCTAAAGTGTACGCATTTTGGAATTTAGTTTCAAGCCTATCTCACTTTTAACAATATATCGAGGTGTGCTAATATAGTATTTAACTAATCTGCCCATTAGGCAGTTTGTAGTGAGTAATAAAGTCATGGATCTATTAAATAAGCTGCCAAAAATTTTACCGTTCCAAAATCGAGAATCTTTAGGGGAATATTATTTTGGTTTAAATATTGAATCTGATAAAGTCACGGGTTTGCTTTGGGGGATGGAAGGGAAGCGCCTAGAAATTATCAATTCAGCAGAGACTCCTTATTCTTCGGAAGAACAGTTGATTGAGGCTGCTAATTTAAGTCTTGATGAAACTTTAGCTGATTTTCAGCCGGAACCTGAAAAAATATTATTTGGCGTACCCGACAACTGGCTTCAAGATGAAAGCTTAAAACCGGAATATTTAAGTTTGCTGAAAAAGCTCGTTAAAGAGTTGGACTTATCTCCAATGGCTTTTGTCTCAACTACTCATGCCATCACCCATGGCTTACAAAAGCAGCAAGGTGTGCCGGTTACTGCAATTCTGGTTAAGATTGCCGATCCTTTAGAAGTAACGGTTATTAAATCAGGAAAGATTTTAGGAACCAAAATTCAAAAAAGAACTTCCAACTTACCTCAAGATATAGAACGAGCTTTGCTTTCTTTTGCAGATATTGAAGTATTGCCGTCTAAAATATTAGTCTACGGTAGAAAGAAGAGAGAGAAATAT
>DAHXOS010000097.1 GCA_027364775.1 bacterium | reverse complement strand
GTTGTAAGTAAGGTCATCTTAAAAGATTCAACCTCTTTTTTAGCTTGTTCATTAGATAAAACCGGCAATGCTGCTTGTGCAATAGTTGCTCCAAAAAGCCCGATCGGTACAACCTGTAAATGTTGAGCAAAAGTAAGTTGGGTTACAGCACCATAAGATAAAGTTGTTGACAAAGAAGTTGCAACTGTTTCATTAAGTTGTTCAAAAGCTAGCCCAATATTTCTAATACTCATCATCTTAAAGATTTGTCTGACACCACGGTCTAAAAAATTAAATGAAAACTTATATTTAAAACCTAGTGATTTAACCAAAGGCAGTTGGATTGCTGCATGGAGCAAACCTCCAACTGCTGCCCCCATTGCTGCTCCCGGTAACCCAAAAAAACGAGTTAAAACTGTAATTCCAAAAATAATCCCCAAGTTATAAAAAAGTGGCGCTAGGGCTGAAAATATAAACCGTTGATAAGCTTGGGAAAAGGCAATAAAAAAAGAGCCGATGACTAAAAATAATTGGCCAATTAAAATATAGCGGGTTAAAATATCAGTCATAACTTTTTGTTCACCCTTAAAGCCTGGTGCAAAAAGAGTATTTAACTGGGGAACAAAAAACCAGGCTATAAATACCACTACTCCAAAAGCAAAAACAGATAAATTAAGTATATTTGAGGCAAATTCATGAGCATCCTTCTCACCTTTTGTATTTAAATGTTCAATATAAATTGGAATAAAAGCAACCGAGATTGCCCCAAATATTAAAAGTTGAAATAACATATCAGGCAACCTAAAAGCCACCAAAAATATATCTGTTTGCGAAGTATTAAAAGTATGAACCAGTAACCTATCTCTTACTAATCCCAAAAATTTGGAAGCAAAAACAGCAAACATTAAGATTGACGCTCCTGATAGTATGTTATTTTGTCGGGTATTTATTAAAGATAAAATTGACTTAACCATTAGCTTCTGCTGATTCTACCAAAATTTATTAAATTCGCTACTATTAAAATAGTAAATGACAAGTAATAAATTGACCATAGGGCAAGTTCTTGCAGCCTCAATCAGATTGTGTTAATATTTCCTTTGCCCTTGTCAGTAAAAGTGTGTTAAACACTTTTTCAACAAGTGATCTTGCGTGCTTTAAGATCATAAAGCCTAAGTTGCACGCTCTGATATGCCAATTATTAAATCAGCTAAGAAAAAAATGCTTCAGGACCGTAAACGAACTGAACATAATAAAATTTTAAAAGATAACCTTAGGGGTTTAATTAAAAATACCCGCAGGAAACCTTCTATGGAAAACTTAAGTGAAGCAGCCAGTGCTTTAGATAAAGCAGTAAAAACAAAGTTGATTCACAAAAATACAGCATCCCGTTTAAAATCCCGCTTGGCCAAGCTAACTAGCTCTTCCAAGTAACTCGACTTCCCTTTAAATCTTCGTTACAATTAAGTTAATAACTCAAGGTCAACTTGGGAAAATTTTATATGAGTAAACCTGCCTTCTTATTTGGTAAAAAAACAGCCAAAAAAAGTTCTGCCAAATTGTTTATCAATATCCTCTATCCGCAAGGGTCTAAAGATAAGTTGCCGGTAAGATTTTTAAAATGGCTTATTTCTTATGGTAGGTTCATAGTGATCATTGTTGAAGTAGTAGTTCTGACAACCTTTGCTTACCGGTTTAAACTTGATGCTGAATTAAGTACCCTTGGAGATAAAATTAAGAACCAGATACCTATCATAGAAAGTTTATCTGGGGACGAAGCGCTAATTACTCAAACTCAATTAAAACTTTCGACCATTAAAAAAGTTTACACCCTAACCCCTAATTGGCAAAAAACTCTAGATAAAATCAGTGCTCAACTACCTTCAGGAGTAAAAATAAATACTCTCTCTTTAGAGCCTATTAAAAATACTTCATCTACAAACTTTAGATTAACTGCCCAAGGAAGCTCTAATAATGATGTAGCAGTTTTTTTAAATGGTTTGAAAAATGATAAAAGTGTGCGCAATATATCTTTAAATAATATAAATTTTGATCAAGGAAGTATTGTTTTTACAGTAACAGGAGTTATTGATTAGTATGAACCCAACATCAACCAGATACTATACCTACATTAAACCGATCTTAAGAAATCCGGTAGTAAAAACTTACAGTCCGGTAGTATTTAGTTTAATTACAGTAACTTTATTTATTATTTTTGCTATAAAACCTACAATCAGTACAATAATCAGCTTACAAAAATCAATAAATGAAAAGCAGCAAATCCTTAAGCAACTTGAGGAAAAAGAGAATAGTTTAACTGTTGGAAAAAGTAATTATCAACGGTTATCTCCTAAGGTCAGGGAACAACTAAGAACCCAGATCCCTTCTGCCATATCAATACCTTGTCTAATAACTAACTTACGGACATTAGCTGCATTAAATGAAGCTTCAATTTCAGGGCTCCAATTTCAACCCACTTTACTTGAAGGCAAATCTGATTGTCCTCCTCAAGAAGAAGACTTAAGGAACTTAAACAAAAATATTAGCTTAGGTGAAATTGATATTACCTTTAATACGCTAGGCAGCTATTCCCAATTAACTAAATTTTTAAACTCTTTGAATCAATCAAACCGGTTAATTAGTATCCAAAATGTGAATTTTAATAAACAGCAAGAGGCTGGATTAATAATGTCGATAAATGCCAAAGCTTATTATATAAAAAAGAAATAATATGACTAAAAAAGAATTTGTTGTGATTTTAATATTTACATTTATTGTATTCTTAGCCTGGGTAGTAAGCGATTTAATTAGGACACCACCTTCAGAAATAACAGACCAAAAACTCAAAAAAGCTGTTGAACCTTTAAATAGTTCTCTTGACCTAACAACAATTAATTTATTGGAAAAAAAGGAAGTAATTAAAACAAGTATTTCTAATACTACTCCTCTGCCTCTAAAATCAACTATTACAGCAACAGCTAGTGCTAATACACAATAAATATGAAAATACCAACGTTACTCGCATTAACAATCTTGTCTGCGGCGATAGTGATTGCTATAAGTAGTTACCTTATAAAGGAGAAGGAAAATTTAGCTTTGGAACAAACTTTAAATCTTCGAAAAATAGTTGTTGCAAATATCCAACCTACTTCAGCCTCAATTATTTGGGAGTCCTCTAAACCGATGAAAAGTATTGTTATTTATGGAGTTGATAGTCTAGATAATGAAAAAAGCTCTACTAATGATAAGGAACAAACTGTTCATTTAGTTCAGCTAGATAAACTTAATCCTCAAACTAGCTATAAATTTAAAATTAAGGTAAATGATAAACTGTTTCCTCAAAAGGCGCTGGAATTTAAAACCCCTAAGAGTCTGAGTGAAGATCCTCCTTTATTGCCTCCCTTACGGGGGTCTGTTTTAAATGAAAACTTTGAACCCTTAGACAATATATTGGTTGTTTTAAAAATCCCAGGTACTCAGGATCTGGCAACCGTAACAGCTAGCGCTGGAAATTTTATTATACCTTTAGTTAACTCCCGAAAATCAGACTTTAACAGTTTCTCAAACCTAAATGGCTTAGATGCTAAACTTCTACTTAGTGACAGCAAAAATAATAGCCAGGTAATTATCCGCCTTCCAATTAACGATCCCTTGCCTCCTTTAATTATCAACCAGAACATTGACTTACGGTCTTATCTTGCCTCTAATTCAGCAAAAACCTTAACTTTTAAGGAAGTTGTAGTTAGCAAGGGCTCTCCTCTATCAAAGTATGATTTAAACAGCGACGGAAAAATTAATGCTGTTGATTTTTCAATTATTGTTGACAACTTTGGCAAAAATCCCAAGGATAAAAACTTGTTACAGAAATTTCAAAGTATGGATTTTAATAATGATGGCAAAATTAATCAAGGAGATACAGATGCATTTAAAAAAGCTCTTCAAATCTAGCTAATAATATTTTGTATCAAAAGAGTAAAACCAGTTTTTTCTTCAACTAAACCATTTTTTATTTTAAAGTCCAGCTCTAAAGATTGATAGTAAAGGTTTTTAATTTTATCTTCGGTAAAATTATTTTTTTGCTTTTTAAGCTTTGTTATTACAAAAGGTGGAAGATTTTTAGGAATTAAAATAAATCTTCTAAACATATAAAAAATCATGGTTAAAAGATATTGGCTGCCATAGTTTTTATATAGCTTTTCAAAATCAACTAAAGAGGAGGGATTTTTTTCTGCTAATTTATCTAAAAAAGGAAAGATCGAACTATCCTCTTTTTCATTTATTGGAATAATTTCGGCCTTTAAGGCCATAGCCTGTTTTAAAATTTTACTTGATGAGGGAAGAAGTTTAGTTATAAATACTACAACTGTTATCTCTGGATTATCTTTAGGTAATAACTCAAAATTAAAGTCGTTTTCAATATTCCCGATAATTACTAAACGTTGCTCTGCAAATAGTTGTGGGGTATTAAAATCAAAAGATACTCTGGAACCAAGGTCTTTGTAATCAAGCTCACTAATTGAAAATTTGTTAAAACTCTTCTTTATTTGAGCTAATTTGTTAAAAATCCCTAACAAACTATTACCATGGATTAATATAAGCGTCATTATTGTTCTTTACTTTGAGAGTCAAGTGTCTGTTTAATAAAATCCTTAATTGGATTAAAATCGTTATTTGGAGGAATTAACACCCAGGCTCCTCCATAATCACTAGGACTCGGATTAATTAAAACTGATTTGCCATCACCTAGATCCCCTAAAACAATACTTTTAATCCCGCTTTCTTTTTTTACTAAATTATAAAACTCTAAAAACTTATTGGTCGGGATATCCGTTTCAAAACTATCTCCAAAAGTACCGACCAAACCTGCTACTTTCCCGGGATTGGCCAAAGTTTGTAAAGATAAAGCTTTTTTGATAAAAGCTTGAATTACCAGCTGTTGTCTTCTGGATCTGGCAAAATCTGATCCTTCACCATTGGTACCTTTTCTTGATCTAACATATTTTAAAGCAGTTTCACCGTTCATATAAGTTACACCCTGATCAAAATGGATACGCTCAAAACGGCAGGAGAAATCCAAAGTTGCGGAGTCAGTGGCAATTTTACCCTCAGGACTAATAAAAACTTTTCTTTTGCCTTCAGGAATATTTAAATTTTTGGCATCATCGCCTTTAAACTCTCTTTCTACTTCCTTATACCCACAAAGATCATCTTCTTTACCGGTAATTGGATATTCATAATCATCAAAAGTTTTTGCTACATCAACATTAATACCGCCCACCTGATCTATTGCCTGAGCAAATCCGTTAAAGTTTAACCTTATTCCATAATGAATTGTGAGTCCTAAAATATCATCTATTTTATCTTCGGCAAATTTTAATCCCCCATAGGGTTGGGACTTATTCTTCTGCTTACCAATAACATAGGCGGTATTAACTTTTTGTTGAATACTCTCTAACCACAAATCACGGGGTATAGAGATTAAAGTAACCTTTCCAGTTTTTATTTGATAGGAAGCCACAATTATTGAGTCGGTTAACTCTGGCCCGTCATGGTTACCTCCTGCATTTCCTAAAAGTAAGACATTCACTCTACCATCTGTTTGTTTTAACTGTTCTTTTTTTAAAACTGATCCTAATTTATAATTAAAAACCGTGGAGGTGGAAAATAAAAATGACCAAACAAAGGTCAGAATAAATAAAACCGCCAGAATTATTAAAAGTGGTTTTATTTTTTTTAGGAATCTTTTTCGTGGTTTTGGTTTTTGTAAATTAATCTGTTTAATATTTATATCCATAGTAAAAATGAGTTATAAGAGTTAGACTACGCTACAACTATCTATAATCTGAATAAACTCAATAGCATCTAAAGAATGATGTCCAATTAACAATCCATCTATATCTTCTTGTTTAATAAAAGCAGCTGCAGTTTCACCGGATACACCACCACCATATAAAACTTTTAGATCTCCCCTCATTTCTTTTAGATGTTTTGCAACAGCTTGAGCGTTATCCGGAGAATCAGGATGTTCTGTTCCAATTGCATCGGGTGGTTCATAAGCTACAAGTTTTACTCCTTCAGGCACTAATCCATTTTGATTCTGAATACATACTAGTGGAATAATTCCAACCTTGATAGCCTGTTTAACTTTTTCTGCTACCAACTGGTCTGTTTCATTAAAGTTTTTACGTCTTTCAGAATGGCCTAAGATTGAAAGATCAGCAAATTGCTTAACCTCCTTAGCGTTTTCTTCTCCGGTATATGATCCCTCAGGGAAAGGTGATAAATCTTGTGAACCAACAATTATTGGGTAATTATTAATTAAAACTGCTTTCTTAACTTCTGCTAACTCAGTAAATTGCGGACAAACTACCACTTTTAAATTTGGATTATTATGCAACCTTGGACCAACAGTATTAATCCATTCTAGGGCTTCGGAAACATTTTTATTACTTTTCCAATTAGCTATAAACCACAATTCTTTTTGTTCCATATTTATAAAAAAAGGACTAGAGCTAGGGTGGAAGTGAGAGATCTCACCTATTAATGACCGCAGCAAAGTTGCTACGAGCGGGGATGTACCTGAAAAACAGGAACTACAATATCCTGCAGCTTTTCATCCGTCCCCCACCAACCATACTTTTGTAAGTCTACCATGAAATCGGGGGTTACCTCTATACCCTCATCGCTCAAAAGTGCTTTTTGAGCATCTTTTAGGTGATCCCAACAATTAGTTGAAATATATCCATGCCTGTTAATTACTCTATACCAAGGAAGGTGATGTTTTTCAAAGTTATAGTGCAAAATTCCACCTACCAACCTTGCTCCTTTTGGTACACCTGCTAGGGTAGCCACAGTACCATAAGTTGTTACTCTACCTTTAGGAATTTTAATAACTATTTCTATAACTCTATCTTTGAAATTCTTGGGATTTGTATTAGGTATCACATGCATTACGCTTTAAAAACTTATGATAATTGCCTGCAAAGCAGGGGTGTGTAATATTAAACTAATAATTTCTTCAGTTCTTCTTTGGCGGTAACACCAATTTTCCGGCTGACCTCTTTACCATCTTTTAAGATTACAAAGGTTGGGATACTCATTACACCATATTGGGAAGCTAAGGCCTGATTTTCATCAACATTTACCTTTTCAAATTCAACTTTACCCTCAAGCTCTTTTTCAAGCTCATCTAAAACAGGGTTCATTATTTTGCAGGGACCACACCAAGGAGCCCAAAAATCAATCAATTTAACCATTGGAAAATTATCTTACACCACAAAAGTTTAAACGTCTAGATACAATATATTGAGCCTTAATATACAAATTATCCCTTTAACCTTTTTAAATCCAAGGGTAAGGTTTCTGGATCCATTAAAGATATACGGCCATGAGCAACAGCAGGACCTATCCTCTCTCCTGGCGCAAAACAGAATAAGGTATCTGCTCCATATCGCAACGATCTATAAAATAATCCCGTATAAACACTACGTTTTGGTTGTTTGTATTTATTAATATACAAATAGCGGCCATCTTCAACTTGCGTACCGAGTATAGTTAATCCACCTACATCATATCCTAGTTCATAGTGAAGCATATAATTTATACCTTCTCTTAAACTGGCGGCTCTACTGTCAGACTCCTGCCATCCTTCCTCTTCTCGTCTTTGTAACTCCCAACCCCCGTATTTCCAAAAAGGTACCTTAGCCCAGGTTACATAAGGATATTCTCCATCAGCAGAGTAAAGATTTTTTATCGATGGCAGACTAAAGTTTAAAACTTCAATATCTATAAGTCTTGTAAGATCACTTATTGGAATAGTCTCTACTATTAGAGGACTATAACCTCTTTCTTGGGCTTGTTTATCAACCTCTATCTGAGGTAAGAAGCTTTTATAATCCATCTCCTTCAATCCTCGTAATTTATGTACACCTAAATCTATTAATCTTTGCACTTGTTGATTTCTAAGATTGAGAGGATCAAACTCCAGCATATTATTAAGGATTATTTAGTTTCTTTTAAGATTTCTAAAATATGTTCAGAGTTAGTTGTTTCTCCATAGATTGCTTGAACTGCAGCTAAAAAGCCTTGGGTTTCTGTTGTCATAGTATCATCACCTGCTACTAAATCAATTGGAACTATTAGGTTATACCCTAAAGTATCTGAAGCAGCTATAGCTGTTGATGCTACACATCTTGAAGCATAAGCCCCAGTAATTATTAGAGTGTTTATTCCCCTTTGTCTTAATTGTAGATCTAAATCGGTTTCTGCAAAAGCATTATAGTGAGTTTTATAAACCACTACCTCTCCCTCTTTGGGAGAAACTCCATAAAAATCATATGTTTTCTCTCCTCTTTTGGTGATAACTACAGTTTCTTCATCTTCCATCTTTTTTCTCATGTTAGGAGCCATGACTTCTGGATTTTCTTCCATCTGAGTCCAAAAAACAGGAATGCCCTTATCTCTTGATTCCTCTATAAATTTAATTAAAGGCTCTACCATAGCTTGAAGAGTATTTGTGGTGTGACCTAGCATTTTAGGAAGAGGGGCTTCAGGATCTACATAACCTTTTTGCATATCTACAACTAAGAGTGCAGTTTGGAAAGGAACTAATTGTTCTTTTAATCTTCTTTCCTGTTGATTAGAAATTAAATTTTTATCTTCTGCTGACATAGCTTGAAATTATACCTTTAAGCTATAGGATGAATCAAGTCAGTGGTATACTTAATTTATGCTCTATATCTTAGTCGCTATGGTAAGCTATACCTTAGCTATCATTTTGGGTACTTATGCTACAAGGAATGCTAACTTATATTTAGTTAATGCAATAGTTAATGGTCTCTCTGCAATTATCCCCCTAGCTTTAGTATTTATTAATTTTTCTAAAGCCACATCTGAAAATTCTAAGCTAGGAATTTTAATGGCTGTTTTATGCGGTATAGCTATTACCATTTTTACCATTGCTCTAACCAAAAGCTATAATACAGATAAAGTAGCTATAGTTGCACCACTTATCTTTGGAGGATCTATCTTTTTATCAGCTATTCTTTCTTTAGTAATTTTTAAAGAAAAAATTACTACTTTCCAGGGAGCAGGTTTACTATTTCTAGGGATTGGGTTAGCTTTTATTATCTACTCCAAACTAACAAATTCTTAAATTAGTTTTAAGGATTTTGCATAGGCTATAGACTCATCAATAATAGTTATATCTTTAGGTTTAATCTTTAAAATTTCTTCTTTTTTCTCCTCTACTTGTTCTATATTATCTAAAATTAAATCTGAAAATGTATAAATAAATGGATGTATCCAATCTGCTATTAATTTTCCATGGAAAATTAAATTAGGTCTTCTGTGATGAGACTCTTTAGGTAAAATAGTTATTACTGGCTTTTTAAAATATTTTGCTATCACTAACTCCATGGATGTCCCAGCTCCTAACTTTTGCTCCCCATTAACTATTATTAAATCAGCGCTCTTTATATGCCCACTATCTTCCCCTGTTACAGATAATGAATCTTCTTCATTTTTACCTGCGTCTGCAGGATCTATAAAGTCTACTTGATCAAAGACATGTTCCAAAACTTTAGAGTAATACACTCTCCAATTTTAAAAGTCACTTTTTCTATGTCTCCTTTAGGAACTAAAGCCTGCTAAATAAATCAGCATAATCAAGATTGGAGTTTATGTTAATATATCCAAGATAAAAAAACTATGCCCACTTCCTTAACAGATGATCTAAACGCAATCCAAAAACAAGCAGTTGTGGCAACAGATGGACCAATTTTAGTCCTAGCCGGTGCAGGTTCTGGAAAAACCAGAGTTTTAACTTATAAGGTTGCATATCTTATTTCAGAGAAGAAGATCTCCCCCGAGAATATCCTCTGTCTAACTTTTACTAATAAAGCCTCAGGAGAGATGCAGGAGCGTATTAGAAGCTTACTATCCACTATTAACTATCCCCTAGCTGCTAGACCCACCATGGGAACTTTTCATTCCATCTGTTCAAAAATTCTTAGAAAAGAAGGCTATTTATTAGGCCTAAATCCTGGCTTCTCTATCTATGATGAAGGTGATGCCATGGATGCTATTAAAGAAGCGATGAATAAATTAAATATTGCCAGCCAAAAAATCAACCCTTCGGCTATTAGAAACATTATCTCTGGTGCTAAAAATGAACTTATTTCAGAACTAGAGTATCCAAGATATGCCAAAGGATATTTTCAGGAACATGCCGGAAGAATTTACCTTGAATACCAAAAAATCTTAAGAGAAAACCAGGCACTAGATTTTGATGATCTGTTAATGACCACCATTAAATTATTCCAAACCCAAGTTGAGATACTAAATAAATATCAAATGCAGTTTAAGTATATTTTGGTAGATGAATACCAAGATACCAATGCAGCCCAATACCAATTTATTAAGATGCTGGCCAAAAGATATAGGAATATTTGTGTGGTTGGAGATGCTTCTCAGGCAATTTATGGTTTTAGAGGAGCTGATTTTAGAAATATTGTAAACTTTCAAAAAGATTACCCAGATGCAAAAGTTTTTAATTTAGAGCAAAACTACCGCTCTACTCAAGTAATCCTGGATGCTGCCCAAGCAGTCATTACCTTAAACCGTTCCCATCCCATCTTAAAATTATGGACAGACAAAGATGGTGGTTCTAAGATCACAATTTATGAAGGCCGGACTGAAGCTGAAGAAGCTTTATTTGTAATAAGGCAAATTGTAGAGATGAAATTACCGCTTTTAAGTTATGCAATCCTCTACCGCACAAATGCCCAATCCAGATCTTTAGAAGAAGTATTTTTAAAATCAGGCATCCCCTATAAATTATTTGGTGGTGTTCAATTTTATGAAAGAAAAGAGATTAAAGATGTCTTAGCTTATTTAAGATTGCTCCAAAATCCAAAAGATGGTGTGGCTAAAAAAAGAATAGAAAAGATTGGCAAAGGCAGAGCTCAAGCTTTTTATCAATTTTCCTCACAACTAGCTAACCAGCCAAATAAACAACTACCTAATACTCTTGATTTGCTTGATGGAATTTTAGGTGTTACAGGCTACTTGGCTTACCTTGATGACGGCACAGACCAAGGAAGGGGAAGGATCGAGAACGTTAAAGAATTACGTTCAGTGGCAGAAGAATTCCCGGATTTGTCTCAATTTTTAGAAAATGTGGCTTTAATGCAAAACGGTGAGAGTCCAGACGGCAAAATAAAAAAAGAAGAACAGGAAGCTGTTACTTTAATGACTATTCATGCAGCTAAAGGTTTAGAATTTCCAGTAGTCTTTTTAGTAGGCATGGAGGAAGGATTATTCCCCCATTCCCGTTCAATGATGGATCCAAACCAGATGGAAGAAGAAAGAAGGTTAGCTTATGTCGGTATGACCCGAGCCAGAGAAAAGCTTTTTTTAACCTACACCCGTTCTAGGTTATACTTTGGTACCAGATCTAACAATTTAGTTTCCCGTTTTATTGCCTCGATCCCGGAAAAATTACTTGACTCACCACCCGCCTTTCATGATAAATTTGATGATGATATTAGTCCAATTCTAGCTGAAGATGATTGGCTAAATTAAAGAGCAGATGAATAAATTATTTGTCTTAATAATTGTTGCATTTTTAATTTTTACTTCAACAAAACTGTCTTTGTTCCAAAATAAAGTTCTGGCAGAAGAACCTGATAAAGATTTGGTCTTAAAACTCCCTCAGCCAATCAAAACTACCTCCAGATTTGAAACCAAGTTATTAACTGAAGAAGAAAAGATTCAAAAAGAGACTGTTTATAAAGATGACCCGGAAAAAGAAATTGGCGAAGAAACTACCATCGATGAAGGTGAAGATGGTAAAAAAACTAAAGTTATTAAAGTCACTTATTATTTAGGAGAAGAATACTCAAGAGAGTTAATCTCAAGTGAAATTAAAAAACCTAAATTAAAACAAGTCTCCAGAGGGACAAAAATTGTCTGGCGGACTTTAAATACAGCCGATGGAGAGATTAGATATTGGAGAAAATTAAGAGTTTGGACTACTATTTATGATTCACGTTGCCCAGGCTGTGGTGAATGGACAGCAATAGGCATGAAACAAGGTAAAGGTGTAATTGCAGTTGATCCATCGGTAATTAAGCTTAGGTCAAAAGTTTATGTGCCGGGTTATGGGTTGGCAGTGGCTGGAGATACCGGTGGTGCAATCAAAGGTAATATTATAGATTTAGGGTTTGAAGATGCCAGAACAGCAGGCTGGAGTTCAAAATTTGTCGATATATATCTATTATAACTGGCATAAAAGTACTGAGCTTTATAAAGTACTGGCATTCAAGATTTATAGGTATCTACTTCCACTATATTATTAGCAACTTCCGGCTTTACTAGTTTGGCTGTATCTAAATACTAAACCATGATTATTAGTTGAAGTACATAAGATTAGGGACCAAATTTTAAATTGGTTAAAATCTCTTCTACTACCTGACTATTTTTGTCATCATCTTTTAAAGAAGGTATTATGGTAATTCTAAAAATAACGCTGGAGGTTGTCCCTGTATTAGATGGTAGCTGTTTAATTACAAATATTTCAGATCCTGGAAAACAACCCTCACCATTACAATCAACATCTAACTTTATACCTTTTATTCCATCAATTACTTTATCAGAAACCTTAACTGCTTTTTCAAACCCCTGCCAACCCGGTGAAATATATGAATACTTCTCCCAAAGCAACTTTGCCTCTGCTAAAGTTAAATTTTCTTTGTTATTAATAACAAAAAGTGATAATAACCTGGGGCTACTATCTAAATTTTGTTTAATATATTGATCATTAGGCCTTAAGGTAACACCTACAGGCTGAAATAATAGTTCTTCCCGGTTATTTAGGATTCCAATATATGTAGTATCAGGAGTTAAAACTGAATATTTATCTAAAGGATACTTAAGTTCTTTGATCCAACCAGCTTGGATAGTTGTCCAATTATTAGTTTCTGATAACTTGCTATTAGTATCCAAAGATTTACTCTCAGAAATAATAGGTTGAGTTGAAACACTCTTTGGAAAATTATTAAGCTCACTCAAGTTAGAATTATCCAATGTTGTTACCTTACTTTGCGGTATAGATTTAGGAATGCTCAATCGGCCTAAATAAAAAGCTCCCCCACCTACAAGTAAAATAGCAAATATAATAACAATTAATATTCCGACAAAACCTTTTTGGGACATTAAATTAATAATAGCAGAAAAAGGTTTTTAGGATCCACCACCCATTCTAAAAGAAGAGATTAGTTGTTCTATTTGTTGTGAATAATCTGTTTTAGAAAATGCACTTCTTAAATCTGTTTGTGAGACCCGATGAGTAATTTCCATTCTTAGAGGAGAATTAACACACCATTTATAGTCTGTACCACTTGAGGAAGTACTTATTACTTTTGCTACTACTTGACCCCCTAAATTTACAGTCTGACCGTTAGGACATCCTGTTAAGAAACTTGTTTGAATAGTTATTGGTTTTACAGCCCGATCACAGGTCAAATTAAGTTGATCAACACCGTTTGTAGGATCTAATTCAATATTCTGAGAGTTACGGCAAGTTAGAATTCCCCATTCTTTAGGATAACTTATTTGTAAACCACCTAGATTGTAACTTTTAGTATTTGAAGGTATAGCTGGCGCACTAGAAAAGCTGACAAGAGGAGTTGGACTAGGATTTGCACCTCCTGTCTGAGGAACCGGTGAAGATACTAGCTGGGAGAGTGTGGTATCCCGGCTAATAACAGTTGAGGCTTGCCTGCTTCTTATTAAGCGGTAGAGAGAAAAAATTATTCCAAAAATTATTGATAAAAACAAAATAGCTGCAATAATTAAAATAATTAATCTTTTAATATCCATATAAGGCTATTTTTAGCACAATTTTAAATAAATTGCACTAATATAATCTGATAGTAGGCAGATTAAGTAAGAAGCAACAATTAAATATGTAAGAGCATTGTAAGTGCTCGCTTCTACTATTATTTTGCGTTACAATTCGACTATGGATTTACGCCTGATTAGTAACAAACAAAAAATTTTGTATGATAAGAATTGGCTCTGCCGGCACCTTCCTTCAGTTTAAAGATAGACTTAGTGTAGCAATATGAATATTAGACAAATCAAGTTATCAGAAAAGAATAGTTATAACACCAAAGTGACACACGTCATTCAATCGTGGGAATGGGGCGAATTTAGAAAAAGTTTGGGACTACCACTTCTACGCTATGGTATTTATAAAAATAATAAGTTAGTCACTGCTTTTCAGCTAACATTGCATAAAATTCCTTTTACTAATAAATATGTAGGTTATTTGCCAAAGGGTCCACTACCTAATAAAGAACTTGCTCAGGCTTTAGAAAAAATTGGCCGGGATAATAATTGTGCATTTATTAAATTAGAACCAGACATTTTAAATAAGGAATCTAAATATGTAGTTTATCCCTCTTTTCAAGAGTCCCCCAAACCTCTTTTTACCCAACATAACTTTATATTAGACCTCACTAAATCAGAAGAGGAATTACTTAAAAATATGCATTCCAAAACCAGATATAACATTCGGGTTGCAGAGCGTAAAGGAGTTAAAGTTGAAGAAAGAACTGATGATAAAGGATTTGAGCTGTTTTTAAAATTACATTTTGAAACAACAGAGCGTCAAGGCTTTCATTCACATAATAAAACTTACCACCGTCAAGTTTGGAAACAAATGAAAGAGGCTAATATGACCAGAATCTTAATCGCTTTCTACCAAAAAAAGCCTTTAACAGCCTGGATGCTCTATAATTTTAAAGATACTCTCTACTATCCTTATGGGGGCTCCTCAGTTGAACATAAGGAAGTAATGAGTAATAATTTAGTTGCTTGGGAAGCTATAAAATTAGGTAAAAAATTAAAGCTTAAAAAGTTTGATATGTGGGGTGCTTTAGGCCCTGAGCCTGATCCAAATGATCCATGGATCGGTTTTCACCGGTTTAAACAAGGCTATGGTGGTCAGTTAGTTAAATATATCGGGACCTTTGATCTGGTTTTTGACGACCCTCTTTATTGGGCTTTTACCCTAGTTGATAAATTCTCATCTTTAAAGTTTTTCTTACTTAAATTACTTAACAAATGATAAAGCCCTGCTTC
>DAHXOS010000077.1 GCA_027364775.1 bacterium | reverse complement strand
GTATCCTACTTTCCAAATGTCAAATTAATTGATGAATTACCGGTGGGCAAAGTATTCTTGCCATTAAGGGGTGAATTGACAAAAGCCACGCCCAGAACCGGACAGGTAGTAATTATTTCCTAAAAGTGGCTTAGTAAGAGAAGTAGGGGCGGGACCGACGGGACTCGAACCCGCGACCTCATCCGTGCATGTAATCTGATATTTTCATACCAGCATGGACTATATCTTTACCATATCTTTTAAAAGATTTAGGTACTTCGGTATCTAGTCTCTACGGCGCCCTTTTGTTAAAAGGTTCCCACGGTGTTCGCATATCTTATAAGATTTAGCCTTCACCGTTATCCCAAAGTGTTCATTCTAAAGTTTCCTCTAAAAGCTGCATTGCTACAGGGATGCGCTCTAACCAACTGAGCTACGGCCCCAACTTTTTAAACCTTCTTCTTAAGATAACTCTTTTTCTATTTAAATAAAGAGTGTAAGTAGAAGAATAGATGCAATTATACATTTTTAGAAGGTTTTTTGCACTATAGTAAAGAGTATAAGCTTTATCTTGATAAAACAAGGAATTAGATGAGATTTACAGTAACTATTTCTATTTTCTTGTATTGGTTTTTTGGTTATCTATTTTTAAATTGATACTCTTACAAAAAATTATATAAGACATGTTATATTAGTTTTATAAAATTTGCTTATGAAGACTTCTAATCAGGAAATTGCTGAGCTTTTGAGGAGTGCTGCAGCAGCTTTAACCATAAAAAAAGGTAATCTTTTTCAAATCAGAGCTTACGAAACAGCAGCTGATGGAATTGAGCACTTAACTTCTGAAACTAAAGATTATTGGCAGGAAAATAAGTTAGACCAGATCCCCGGAGTCGGGGAAAGTATTAGAAATTATTTAGATGAGTATTTTAGGACCGGAAAAGTTAAGCATTTTCAGAATTTAGAAGCAGGAATACCTCCGGTAGTGTTTGAATTATTGGATATCCCCGGGGTTGGTCCAAAGACAGCTTTAGAATTGGCTAAATTAGGCGTAAAAAGCCGTGTAAATCTAAGTAAGCAATTAAATAGTGGTGAATTAGTCAAAAAAGGTTTTTCAGTCAAATTAGCTTCAAAAATAACCTCAGGCTTAAAAGAGGCAGATAATAGAACCAATAGAATGCTTTTGCCTCTTGCAGCTTCACAATCAAGAGTTATTTCTGATTATTTAAAAAAAGGGCCTGGTGTTGTTGCCTGTGATCCTTTGGGAAGTTTAAGAAGGCAGGTTGCAACTATCGGAGATTTGGATTTTGCAGTAGCCTCAAAAACACCTGAAAAGGTAGTGGATTATTTTCTAAAAATGCCTGGTGTAAATAGAGTAGTTAGTCAAGGAGAAGCTAAGGTGACAGTTATGCTTCATACGGGTTTACATGTAGATTTGTTGGTTGGTGATCCTGATTCTTATGGAGCACTTTTGCAGCATTTTACAGGTTCAAAACACCATAATATTAAACTGAGAAGTTATGCACAGGAAAAAGGTTATTCTTTGAGTGAATATGGAGTAAAAAAAATAATAGGTAAAGAGGTAAAAAGTAAAAATAAGGAAAAAACAATTAGCTGTAAGACAGAAGATCAATTATATAAACTTTTGGGAATGCAAACACCAGCACCTGAAATTAGGGAAGATAGGGGGGAAATTGAGGCTGCATTAAGATATAAATTACCTGATTTGATTAAGTTAGAAGATATAAAAGGAGATTTTCATCTGCATTCAAACTTCCCATTAGAACCTTCTCATGGTCCGGGTATTAATCCAATTGAAGAGATAGTAGGTAATGCTTTAGCTTTAGGCTATGATTATGTTGGCATCTCTGATCACTCGCCATCATTTACAAAGCATACTTTTAATGAGATAAAAGTTTTAGTAATAACCCGAAATAATTATATTGAACAAATAAAATCTACTAGTAAAATCCGAGTACTAAATGGACTCGAAGTGGATATTTTGACAAATGGTGACATATCTGTGCCAGATAAAACTTTAAAAACTTTAGATTATGCTATTGCTGGTGTACATTCTTCTCATAGAATGGCTAAAGAAGAGATGACTAAACGGATTTTAAAAGCTCTTTCTAATCCTTATGTTGATATTTTAGCCCACCCTACAGGTAGATTGTTAAATGAGAGAGAATCTTATAATGCAGATTGGGAGGAAGTGTTTAAATATTGTGCCAAAAATAATAAGTTATTAGAGATAGATGCTTATCCTAATAGGCTAGATCTAAGGGATGATTTAGTTAAAATGGCCAAAGGGTTAGGTTGTAAGTTTATTATAGATACAGATGCTCATGAGATTTCACAGATGGAGGTTATGCCTTTTGGAATAGCTGTTGCTAGGCGGGGTTGGGTAGAAGCAAGGGATGTTGTTAATACCTGGGATTATAAAAAACTTGCTAAATGGTTTAATTTAAAATCTTAGATTTTAAAGCTGAAAGCAATTTTTCTTTAATTTCATCAAAAGTTCCCTCAACATCGGTTCCTGCTGCATTAAAGTGCCCTCCACCCCGGCCATTTAGTTGATCAAGTAATTCAGGAAGGGCTATTTTATTATTTAAATTGCTTCCTCTTCCTGAAACTGAGATAAATTTCTCATTTTTAGGGACTAGAATAAATCCTCTGTCATATCCCTGTATTGATCTGGCAAATTCTGCTTTAAAGATATCCTTGATAATATCTAACTTTTCTCTATCAATTTGATTTTTGGTCAAAAGTTCTATTGGAAGATATAAAAAACAAGTTCTTAACTCCTCTACAAAAATAATGTTATCTAAAACAAACCTTAACAATTCCAAATCCTGGCGGGTTTTAGAAAAAAAGAATTTTTCCAATATTTGTTCTGTATTAGCACCTTTTTCTATTAATTTAGCAGCCATTTTTAAAGTTGAGGAAAAAAAATTCCATTTAAAATTGCCGGTATCACCAACTATCCCGGCATAGCCTAAAGTTGCAATCTCTGGAGTTATAAATTCATCCGGCAATAATTCTAGCGCAAGTTCAGTGGCAGAGCTAACCTCTACTCTGTGGATCATTAGATCACCTAATTTTTGGTTTGTTAAATGGTGGTCAATATTTACTCTTTTTTCATAAATATCAAGATTGATAGAATTATCAAAACTTTCAGAAGTATCATAAAACTGATTTAAGTTTCCTCCGTCTACCATTACCAAAAGATCAAAATTTTTTTGAGCTAATAATAATCTGGTATCTGTAAACTCAACTTCATTAAAAAAAGGAAGATAACTAAAAGCTTCTTTTTGTTTTTTAGTTTTTTCTCTAGGGAAAACCTGTCTTGTTTGAATACCCAGACTTTCTAAATATTTTTTAGTAATTAATCCACTACAGATACAATCAGGGTCTAAGGGGTCTGAAGAGATAACTAATGCAGTTTTAACTCCTTGAATATAATCTGTAAACTGGCTCATAGGGGAATTTTAGCACTAATTTTCTAAAGTAGAAATATTAATATTTTTAACCAATAGATTTTCATCAGCAGATACTAAAAGCCCTAATCTTTGAGCAAATAAGCCGTACCTATTAGTAACTGAGTAGCAATTTCTTTCTTAGCGAGTAATCAAACACTATAGGTTGATATTTTAGTTAGCTTGTGATTCAAGGAATAATTGTGCTATCTTTAGTGCATGAAAATAACATCCGATCAGGTAAAAAAGGTATCAAAATTAGCTAATCTTCCTTTAACTGAAAACCAAGTAGAGCAGTATTCCGATCAACTTTCTAAGATTTTAGAGTATATTGATCAATTAAATAGAGTTAATACCTCAGGAATTTTTCCTATATATAATGTATCACAAAAAAAGAATACTTTGAGGCAGGATGAGGTGAGTACTTCTCTTACTCAGAAAGAGGTTTTACAAAACACCAGTAGGAAAATGAATGGGCAATTTGTAACTAAAGGAGTTTTTGAAGAAAAGTAATAGACTATTGGTAATAAATTAAGACAAAATTATAAATTAGCAAACAAATATTATGAGTGATATCACCCAATTAACACTTAAAAAAACCGTTGATGGTATAAAAAATAAAGATTTTAGCGAAAAGGAATTAAATGAGGCATTCTTTAAAAAAATTGAGAGTCAAAATTCGAAGCTAAATATTTTTCTATCTCAAAAAATAAATACTACCGGAATTCCAGTTGCTATAAAAGACATAATAATCACAAAAGATATACCGACAACAGCCGGATCCAAAATTTTAGAGAATTTTATCCCTCCATATAATGCAACGGTAATTGAAAAATTAATAGAAAATGGTGTTTCTGTAATTGGTAAAACTAATTGCGATGAATTTGCTATGGGATCATCAGGAGAAAATTCTGCCTATGGTCCAACTTTAAATCCTTGGGATATAACAAAAGTCCCAGGAGGTTCTTCTTCAGGCTCAGCAGCAGCAGTTGCAGCAGATCTTTGTGTATTTTCTTTAGGTACAGATACCGGTGGATCTATTAGGCAACCGGCTTCGCTTTCTGGAGTTGTGGGGTTAAAACCTTCTTATGGGCGAGTATCCAGGTATGGTTCGATAGCAATGGCTTCATCTTTAGATCAGATTGGTCCATTTACCAAGTGTGTTGAGGATGCCAGATTAGTGTTGGAATGGATTAGTGGAGGAGATAAATATGATAGTAACTGTAAAAATGAAAAATTTTTGTCCTCAAAAAAATTAACTAATCTAAAAAATATTAAGATTGGTGTTCCAAAAGAATATTTTGGAAAGGGTTTAGATGAAGGAGTAAAAAAAGTAATCAATAGTGCTCTAAAAAAGATGGAGGATCTAGGTGCAGAGATTGTAGAGGTTAGTTTGCCTAATACGAAATATGCTGTTGCTGTTTATTATATCATAATGTCATCTGAAGTTTCTTCTAATTTAGCCAGATTTGATGGAATCAGATATGGAAAAGACAGAGATAAATTCGGAGCTGAGGTAAAGAGAAGAATTATGTTGGGTACATTTTCACTCGCCTCAGGTTATTATGATGCTTATTTTACTAAAGCTGCTAAGGTTAGAAATTTAATTAAGCAGGATTTTGATAGGGTTTTTCAAAAAATTAATGTAATAGTTGGGCCTGTTTCTCCAACTGTAGCTTGGAATTTAGGAGACAAAGTTAATGATCCGTTAAAAATGTACCTCTCAGATGCATATACTATTCCTGCATCTTTAGCAGGTATCCCCGGATTGTCTGTACCTTGTGGTTTTTCTGAAGGTTTGCCGGTAGGGTTGCAAATTTTAGGTAAGCAATTTGACGAAGATATTGTTTTAGCCGTGGGTGAGGTTTATGAAAGTTATACGAGCTGGAAGGAGGAAAAACCCAAGATTTAACTTTTAGGTGTAACTTAAGAAGGTTATTATTGCTTGAGTGTAGCTAGAATCTAGAGAATGAATCAAGATAAATACGAACCTGTGATTGGACTAGAGGTCCATGTTGAACTAAATACCAAGACTAAAATGTTTTGCTATTGCAGTGCAGATTATTTTGCTAAGCAGACAAACTCTCAAGTTTGTCCAGTTTGTTTAGGTTTACCTGGTGCTTTACCAATGATAAACAGAGAAGCGATCAAAAAATGTATCCAAATTGGTTTAGCTCTGAATTGCTCAATAAACGAAACCTCGTATTTTGAAAGAAAAAACTATTTTTATCCTGATTTAGCTAAAGGTTTTCAAACTTCTCAGTTGGTTTTACCAATTTGTGTTAAGGGCTGGTTGGATGTTGAGGATGATTCTTTAACAGGTTTAGGAATGACTAGAATTAGAATTAATAGAGTTCATCAGGAAGAAGATACCGGAAAATTAACTCATGTGGGTGATGAGACTTTAATTGATTTTAACCGCTCAAGTGTACCTTTAGTAGAGATTGTGACTGAACCTGATTTTAAATCATCAGCCCAAGTGAGAGATTATGCTAAAAAATTACAGCAGATTTTTAAATATTTAGGGGTTTCATCTGCAGATATGGAAAAAGGACAAATGAGGCTTGAGGCGAATGTCTCTGTCAGGCTTGTTGGTCAAAAAGAGTTACCTCCTTATAGGGTAGAGCTTAAAAATATCAATTCATTTAGGTTTATGGTAGCTGCAGTTGAATATGAAATTAAGCGTCAAATTGAAGCTTTAGAAAAGGGAGAAAAGTTATCTCAAGAAACTAGAGGATGGAATGAAGCAAAAAATGAAACTTATTTACAAAGAAGCAAAGAAGAAGCTCATGATTATAGATATTTTCCTGAACCTGATTTACCAGAGATCAGTTTTTCAGATAATTTGGTAAATCAGATTAAGTCAGAAATGCCAGAATTACCTGCTCTAAAACTGGAAAGATACAAAAATGAATTTAAATTAAAGCTATCAGATGCCAAAATTTTAATTGATGATTTGTTTTTAGCTAATTTTTTTGAAGAAGCCTTAATTTACGGAAGAGAAAAAGGGGTAGAAGCTCAGCAAATTGCAAATTACATTATTAATCAAAAAATTGATTTGGTAGATAGTAATCCTTCTCAAATTGTTGATGATATTTTGGCTAAGAAATCTTCTACTTTGGATGATGATTTAGAATTAGAAAAGTTGGCCAAGGAAGCAATAGAAAAAAACCCTAATATGGTTGAGTCGTATAAATCTGGTAAGATATCGGTGATAATGGCTTTGGTCGGTATTGTGATGAGAATATCTAGTGGTCGTGCTAATGCTCAAAAAGTAAAAGAAATTTTAGTAAAGCTTCTTAATAACTGATATAAAAAAGCCTACTTGAAATAGATCTCTATTATGGTGGTATATTACTTACTGCCACAAGATGGCGCGGAAACTAATAAGTCCGCAAGAATCTTGATATATTATGGCTGGTAAATTTGTACACCTTCATACTCACACAGAATATTCTCTACTTGATGGAATCTCAAAAATAAAAAATTTAGTTAAAAGAGCTAAAGATTTAGGAATGGATGCTTTAGCTATTACCGATCATGGTGTAATGTATGGGGCAATAGAATTCTATAAAACCTGTAAAGATGCAGATATTAAGCCAATTATTGGTTGTGAGATGTATATTGCACCTAGGTCTCATATCCAAAAAGAAGGTAAACTAGACACAGAACCTTACCATTTAACAATTTTAGCTAAAGATTACCAGGGTTATTTAAATTTAATGAAGCTTGTTTCAATTGCTTGGCTAGATGGTTATTACTATAAACCCAGGATAGATAAAGAACTTTTAAAGCAGTTTCATGATGGGTTAATTGCTCTTTCTGCTTGCCCGGCTGGAGAATTTATCAGAAATTTAGATAGTGGCGGTTTAGAGAAAGCTGAAAAAACAGCTAAAGAATATTTAGAAATTTTTGGAGAAGGCAATTATTATTTTGAGGTGCAAAACCACCATTACAAAAAACAAATACAAGTTAATTCAGGATTAGATTCCTCAATTAGACAGGACATGGAGAATATGGCTAGATTGCAGGACCTTACCTGGAAGGCAATTAAGAAGCTTTCACCTAAACTTGGTGTTCCAATTGTTGCAACTAATGACCTGCATTATGTAGATTTGGATGATGCAGAAGCACATGATGCAGTACTTTGTGTCCAAACTGGAAAGTTAGTTGCTGATATCCAAAGACTTAGGATGATAGATACCCCTGATTTTTATCTTAAATCACCGGAAAAAATGTTAGAAGATTTTGCTGAGATACCCGAGTCTATTGAAAATACAGTCAAAATTGCTGAAAAATGCAATCTGGAAATTCCCTTAGGTAAACACCAGTTTCCAATTTTTGAAATCCCAGATAATAAAACACCTATGGAGTATCTAAGAGAGTTAACCTACGAGAGAGCAAAAACAAGATTGGAATTAACTGAGGAAGCTATAACCCGTTTAAACTACGAACTGGGAATAATTGAACAAAAAAACTATCCAACTTATTTTTTAGTAGTCCAGGATTTTATTAATTGGGCAAATAATGAAGGGATTATTACTAATACTAGGGGTTCAGCAGCAGGATCATTGGTGCTATTTGCTTTAGGTGTAACAAAAATCAACTCACTTACTTATAACATACCATTTGAAAGGTTTTTAAACCCGGAGCGTCCTTCTTTGCCTGATATTGATTCAGATCTTGCAGATGATAGGAGAGATGAAGTTATTAGATATGTAATGCATAAATACGGTGAAGATAAGGTTGCACATATTATCACCTATGGAACAATGATGGGT
>DAHXOS010000065.1 GCA_027364775.1 bacterium | reverse complement strand
ATGCAGTTGAGCTGGCTGGAAAATTTATAAATGTTTTTTACTTAAAAAGAGAAAACTTATTTAATTCACCCAAGACCACAGCTTTAATTAAAAAAGTTGAGGCCCAAGCAGTTGGGATGAGTGTTTGTGGAGAAGCATCTTTAGAGGTTGAGATATTTTTGGGTAACGGTGATTCTATAAAAGATGTGCAGAAAAAGCTTCAATCTATGACTGAGGCTAATGTTAATTTAAAACCCAGAAAAACTCCATATCTGGATAGTTACTATTTTGGAACTTTTCCTTATCATGATCAAATTGCTCAGATTATTAAAAGCACTACTAATCAGCCAATGAAACTTATTACTAGATCGTCAGTAGGAGATGATAATGTATTAGCATCTCTGAATATTCCAGTTATAACCTGGGGGCCGGATGGAGGTAATGCCCACACTGCTAATGAATGGATATCTTTTACTAGCCTGGAGCTTTTGTCCAATTTATACAGCCGTTTTTTGGACTATTTATAACTACTTTACAACATTCCCAAGATTTAAAACTACTCCTTATTATTCTGCCAGCCAAATTACAGTTAGTTATTCTAGTTAAAAGTGGTGCACTTAGTTTTAGAACTTATTTGAATAAGAACTCTGTGTGCACTAGCTTGCATCACCAAGACTTTAGACTATAATACTTTCAATGTTAGACTTAATCAGGAAAGCTTTAGGCAGAACCTCACACCCTTTAAATAAAATAGAAATTTCTAAAGAGGCTTTGATTTCTAACTATAGATATCTTTCTAAAGTTAATCATAAAGTTAAAATTGCACCGGTTTTAAAATCTAATGCTTATGGTCACGGTATTAATTTAGCTGGTCCTGTTTTAGATAAGTTAAAGCCACCCTTTTTTGCTGTAGATTCTTTGTATGAGGCCAATCTATTAAGAAAAAGTGAAATAAAATCTAAAATTTTAATCATGGGTTATATAGATCCTCAAAACTTAAAGGTTAAAAAATTGCCTTATGCTTATGCTGCTTGGGGGATTGAATTTGTTCAGGAGATCGATCGTTATCAAAAGGGTGCTCAAATCCATATCTTCGTTGATAGTGGTATGCACCGTGAAGGTGTACAAATGCACTGCAAAGATAAAAGTGAAACCTGTACGGTTGGAGCCAATAATTGTTTGGTGCATTTTCTGGAGGAGTTGAAAAAGTTTAAACATATTGAGGTATCTGGAATAATGACCCATTTGGCAATTGGTGCCCAGCCAGCCCATCTGATTACCAAACAGCAAATTGCAACATTCAAAAAGGCGGTTGAGGTTATCCACAAACAAGCCTTTCCTATTCGTTGGGTGCACATTGGTGGCACTAATGCAATATTGCACAATAAAAATCTTGGAGTAAATGTAGTGCGCTCTGGTTTGGCAACCTACGGCTATGATCCTATTTTTGAAGATAAAAATCTTAAACCTGCTCTCAAACTAACTAGTAAGATCGCCCAAATCAAGATTATTCCTAAGGGATCTGGTGTGGGGTATGATGCAACATTTATAGCCTCAAAAGAAACCAGAATTGGCATACTTCCCATCGGGTACTTTGACGGGGTTGACCGTCGTTTATCCAACAAAGGTGTAGTGATGATAGCAGGCAAACCATGCAAAATGCTTGGTTACGCATCGATGAATATGACTACCGTAGATTTAACCCCAGTATCTGAAGCAAAAGTTGGAGATGAAGTTCTCGTTTTTTCTGATTATAAAAATGATCCCAATTCATTCCCAAATGCTGCTAAAACAGCGGGTACAACAGTCTATGATCTCTTGGTCCATTTGAATCCAACAACCAAAAGAATTTTAGACTAACTATGAATGAAGATCTAAATTTTAGGATCTAATTTATACAAACTAGAGTAGTTCAAGATTACATCTTTACAACATCGGCTTGACGGGAGTTTTTAAGCGTGATAAACTACCCATTACGTGATTACATTAGCGAGAAACAACGTTAATATTTAACCCCCAGTCCTTCGTCTCCGATGGACATCGGGGCTCAGGACGTTGCATCCCTCATATCTAAATTAAATAGAAATAAAAAAAGCTTGGATAGACCTTAAAGGTTTGCCCTTGTCAAAAAGTGTCTAAATGAGATTTTATGAGACTTTTTGCAAGCGGTCTCCCTCGCTCGAAACAATTAGTAAATTTTATTAGTAAATTTTAATTGTTTCTTGCTCAGTCCGATGGGCCCCTAGTTCATCTGGTAGAACGCATCATTTGCAATGATGAGGTGAGCGGTTCGAGCCCGCTGGGGTCCACCAGTATTCTAATTTCCGGTTATAACTTGGAGTTAGTTAGGAGTTTCTATCTGGTATGGAGATTCCTAACTAGGTCGAAGAGAAAAAACCTAGATTTGTACCTTAAAATGTGAATACGACAAAAGTTAGTGGATAGTGATTAGTGAATAGTGATTAGAAATCGCAAGAAATCTAAAGACTACAAACTAACAACTAGAAACTAGCTAAATTTAGAAGGCCGTGTTTGTGTCTTTAAAAGACGCAAGCACAGTAAAAATTGTAAATTGTCAAAAAATATTCAACATTAAGGCGTACGGTGGATGCCTTGGTCGAAGATACCGAAGAAGGACGTACATGGTTGCGATAAGTTTAGGGGAGCTGCCAAGAAGCTTTGATCCTAAAATTTCCGAATGGAGCAATCCCTGCATAAGCAGACTATCAATCAAAGGGCTTCTTTAAGAAGTAGATAAATTGATTAGAGGGCACGCGCTGAACTGAAACATCTAAGTAGGCGCAGGAAAAGAGAACAATAGTTTATTCCCCCAGTAGTGGCGAGCGAAAAGGGAACAGCCTAAACCATATCCGCAAGGATATGGGGTTGTAGGACCAATTGTAGCGATCTAATGAGAATAACAGAAGGCTCTGGAAAGAGTCACCATAGAGAGTGAAAGTCTCGTATGTAAAATTCAAGTTAGCGTGTTTGGATTCCTGAGTAACCTAGGACACGTGTAATCCTGGG
>DAHXOS010000037.1 GCA_027364775.1 bacterium | reverse complement strand
TTCCTAAACCGGTTGCAATATCAACTGCCAAATGCTGATTACTGTAAGGGGTGCTTAAGTAGCCTGCATGAGGGAGTTGGAATGCAAACGGTAAGCTGGCAGAAGCTACAGATTGGACTTGTTCAGCTTGAGCATAAACTTTGACTTGTTTAATCGGAGGAAAACCAAATGTAGGCTGATAACCTAATAAGAGTCCAAAAAGAAGTGCCCCCAGGGTTATTCTTGAAAAGAATTTACCCAAAACGGGAAAAGCGGACAGCCCCAAAGCCGGTAACCTTTTTTCCATTAAAAATCCTGCAAGATGCAGGACAGAGCACTATAATAGCAAAAAATGGGTCCCAAAGTCAAATTGCTTGCCTCGGGGACCCGAATAAAAGGTTAGTATTATTTACCTTTTTTAACTACCTTAATCTTCCTAGGCGGGACTTTTTCCAGCTTAGGGAAAACCAAAGTTAATACCCCGTTTTCAACCTCTGCTGAAGGTTCCTCGTCCTTAATAACTCCCTCAGGCAACCTGAAAGAATAGTTATAAGAAGAAACTAGTGAAGACATAAAGTATCTTCTTTGATCCTTTTGTTCTTGGTTATCAGAAGATTGGGCACTGATTCTGGCAATTCCATCTTCAACTGTAACATCAATCTTATCTTCTGGGATGCCTGGTAAGGCAGCTTCTGCTACTAATGCATCCTCGGTTTCATAGATATTTAACCCTTGGCCTAATCTTGAGATACCAGGTAAGGTAGGGAATTCAAAGTCATCGTCAAAAATTGAAGATAAACTTCTTGGATTCCATCTAATCAAAGTCATAGTAACTGCTCACCCCCTTCCTATTTTTAAAGCTAAATTTAGCACTATTATAATAAGAGTGCTAAAAATTGTCAATGGTTTAACTCATCCGGTATGGCCCTAAGTTTTAGCCGGTTAAATCAAGTTTAAACTGATAAAAAGAGAGCAAGTTTTATATTGCACTCCGGCTGCAAGGTTTGTTTCCGCTTATTACACTTTTGAGCTTAGGGCTCTGGCAATAAATAAAAATAATAATGATCCTAAAATTGCAATTAAAAATGAAGATAAACTAAATCCGGTTATTGCTAAACCAAGAATGGTGTTGCCTAAAAAACCACCAAGCAGTGCACCAGAGATACCTAATATTATAGTTCCTAAAACCCCACCTTTAACCGGGTTTGGATCAATAATACTGGCAATTACTCCAGTAATTAAGCCAAAAATAATCCACATCAGTATAGCCATTATTAAAGTTTAGAAAGGTGCAGTATGAGCACAACCACAATTTAGCAAGAATTTAGTAAGAGCAGCTTAAAATTAAAAAGGTGAACCTTGTAGGTTAAAGGCCAAGCTATTAATATATAATTTAGGCCTTAAATTTATGCGGAAGTCTATTATTGCAATTTTAGTTTTTGTTAGCCTGATAGTTTTGATTATTAGATTTGGCAAAGAACCGCTGGATAAAATGCTAGGACTTCAGCCTAGAGCTGGTATTAGGGTGGAGTCAACCAAAGAAGCTAAGGTATTTATTGATAATCAATTTGTTGGCAACACTCCCTACCAGGCAGAAAATCTAACTGAAAAAGAATATTTAATTGATCTTAAGTTAAATGAATCTTCAGCTTCTTCCTGGAAAGGGTATGTTAAGTTAAATTCAGGTACCCTTTCAATTGTTAAAAGGGACTTGGTAGACAAGCTCCCCTCACCATCAGGAGAGATAATAACTTTAGAAAAAGGAAAGGGAGCTACTATAACTTCTACACCAACCGATGCTGAGGTAATAATAGATGATAAAAGTTACGGACGTACCCCTTTAGTTGTTTCAAACTTAACTGCCGGAGAACACCAATTTGTTTTATCTAAGCAAAACTATACAAACCGGATAGTGAAAGCAGTGCTAATTGACGGGTTTAATTTAAACTTGAGTGTTGATTTGGCTTTAGCAGAAGCAGATTTAAGCAGTTTGCCAACTATTCCTATCTCCCAAGCTTCAGAGGTAGTAGTAAAACCCACTCCGACCGGATTTTTAAGAGTTAGGTCTCAAGCGAATACATCATCTAGCGAAGTTACAAGGGTAGCACCTGGAGAAACTTTAACTTTAATTGAGGAGCAGGGAAGTTGGGATAAGGTTAAAACTTCTAATGGTAAAGAAGGTTATGTTTCTGCTACTTATGTAGAGAAAAAGTAAAACCTATAGTTTGATTTATTGCTTTGCTACTTCTATAATACCTTTTCATGGCACTAGAAGCATTGGAGATATATCGGCAAAGATACAAAAATTTTATTGATCGGGAAAAAGTTGGAACTAGTAAGGGAATATTTAGAATTTTGCGCGTAGTAGCTCCTTATAAAGCTGAGTTAGCAGAATCAATTTATGGATATATGCGGGTGATTGATGATGCAGCTGATGAATATAAGCATGTTCGAGAGGTAGTAAAATTGTTACAACAGGAAAGAGAAGCATTAAAAGCAGCCAAACCTACCACTTTGCAAGCAGAATTTTATGAATCAGTTTTGAGTACCCAACCTGAAGCTGTACAAATTAAGATAAGAAGAGAAATGTTTCAAATAATGAGTGGTCAATTAATCGATGCTAGAAACCGTTTGACTCAAGTACCGTTATCTCAAAGACAATTAAGGGCGCGTCATTTTATGAATTGCTGGCCGGTGGTAAAAGCTTTCGCTATCGGAGCTTTAGACTCTGATCCTAAACCTACTGCCGGGATAGTTAGCCTAATGGATGGTTGGGGAACCTACGATTGTTTAACAGATTTAAATGAGGATTTGGGCCATGGCCTAGTTTTAATCAGTGATAAGGATTTAGAAGAATATCAATTAAACTTTCAACCAGGCTTAAGTTTACCAAGTGAAAATTTAAGAAGATATTATCTTGCTACAGCAAAGACTACAAAGAGGCAGCTAGTAGAAGCAGCACCTTCAATATTTAAAGTTGGTTTACCTCCTTGGTTTGCTGCCATATCTTATGTCTATTTTTATACCAGACAGTATAAATTTGCTAAAGGGTTACATAATCTAGAAACAGTGGTTAACTACACTCCTCCCGCTGATGTCTTAAAGGCTTAAATAGTAGATAATTGCTATGACCATGACTAGCCAGAGGACGACTGTTATTAGTAAAGGTCTGTCTGTAAGTAGCACTCTTTCTGGAGATTCGCCTTCTTTTTTCTCATAGATTATATAGAGATATCTCATCACTCCATAGATTACCACCGGGACAGTGGCCATTAAATATTTGGCTTCACCAAAGGGTAAATCTAAATTATTAAAAATCAAAGTTAATTTTTGCTTGGCAGTAAAAGGAACCTGAACAAAAGTAAACATCGCATAGGCAAGCCAAGTTGAATTGGCAAACATTGAAGTTAAAATATCCAGTAAGTTTTCTGGATAATGAAGCAAGGTCTCTCTGTGTTTGGCAGCCTGTGCATGCATTAAGGTTAGTTCAGATCTTCTTTTCCCAATTGCCAAAAAGAGCGCAAAAGAGGTAACTGTCAGTAAAAACCAGACATTTAAACGAGCATCAATTGCCCATACTCCGGCATAAACTCTTAAGACAAATCCAGCTGCTATTGCCATAACATCAAGCAAAATTACTGATTTTAGATAGGAAGAGTAAACAAGCTGTAATAGTAAGTATCCTAAAACTGCCAGGAAAAATGAAACTGAAATTAGATAAGAGAAATACAAAGATATACTCATCAAGCTTAGAGAAAGAAATATTGCAAACCAAACCGGGATTATCCCGGCTGTAATTGGCCGTTTGCTTTTAAAAGGGTGAAGCCGGTCACGCTCAATATCAAAAACATCATTTAATAAATAAGTTGAGGAGCTGACTAAACAAAAAATAATAAATGCCCAGAAAGCAGTTCTGAAGGCTTGAGAGTTATCTAAAAGTCCAGCAAAGATTAACCCAGCAAAAAGAGCAAAGTTTTTTATCCACTGTCTGACTCTGACTGCTTTAATGATAGCCCAAAGAAATTTAAACATACAATTGCACCTAAAACTAAAGTTGCAATACCAATTGTAATAAATAGTTTTCCTTGACTACTTAAATTAATTGATAGCAGTCCCAGAATAGCACAGGAAAATATGTAAAACAAGGAAATCTGTTGAGGAGTATAACCTCTTTTTAGAAGCAGGTGGTGTAGATGTTTGCGGTCTCCTTTTAAGGGATTTTGTTTATTTAAAATTCGTCTAAAAAAGGTATAGAAAAAATCTACAGATGGTACAACCATAACTAATAAAGCCGTTGCAAGCTTGGCACTGGTTAAGATACAAAGTGAAGCTATCATAAAGCCTAAAATAGTAGAAGCTGAAAAACCAGGGAGTATTTTAGCCGGATACCAATTAAAAACTAAAAATCCTAAGGCGCTACCGGCGGTAATAAAAGCTAAGTTTGCAATTGGGAGTTGGTTTGGATCACCTTTTAAATAGGCTTGATAGGCAACGTAAGCAACGGTTAAGGCTGCAACTGCTGCAATTCCCGGCATTTGGCCATCAACGCCTTTGGCCCAATTTAACATATTCATCATCCAGACAATCCAGACAAAAGCAAAAATATCGGCAATTAAAACTATATTATGAGTGCCAAAAAGATAAATTGTATAAATAATTTCATCCAGTCTAATAATCCCTCCAAAAGGGTTAGTAATAAAAGTAATACCAACCCCCGAACCTACAACAATTGCTGCTGCTATAAATTGTAAGATTAGTCTAGGCAAAGGTCTAAAATCGGTTAAATAATCATCCAAAAGTCCTGTTAAAAGGAGTACTGTTGAACCTAAAATTAAACCAATAACAGGTTTACTAAACGGTATGAAGAAAGAAATTGAGACTATCAACCCTAAGAAAATTGGTAAACCTCCAGCTCTGGGTATAATAATTTGGTGAATATGAGCTGGGTGGGGACGTTTTTTTGGGTCATCAACTAAGTTAAAACGCCCGGCAAGTTTTATAGTAAGCGGGGTTGCAATTACTGTAATTAGAAAACTTACAAGTAGTGGTAAAAGATTAGTCATTAAATAAATATTAAAACAATTTTCAAAGAGGCAATAACTATTAAAAGTGTAAACAGTAAGGAAGAGGCGGTTAGAACTTTTTTTATAAAGTTTTGTGATTTATGAAGATACCAGGACAAGGTTATATTAAGCAGTGTAATTAAAAAGATTAAAGATGGTAGGAGTATCAGTTGAGTTTTACTGGCCAGTTGTTTGTCTCCCCATGGTAGAGAGTAGAATAATGGTACTTGAGGCGGTAAGGCAGATAAGATTGTCACCCATGTTAAAAGTAAGACTAAGCCAATAAATAAAGAACCTCCGTTAAACCAAAAAACCATCTTGTCTTGAAAGAGGTAAAACTTTTTAAATTTATTATTTAAATCTTTAAGCATTTATATTAGTTTTTGCAAAGCACATCTAAGTATTTAAACGTGCTTTATTGGTAGTTCTATATTCAATATATCTGCCAAACATTAAAGAGGTTTGAGCATCAATTGCCGGAATAGTTGAAATTGTTACCAGTACAATTGGGACAAGCAGGTGTTGCAAATATGACCAAATCCTTTGGAGTGTATTCCATTCTTTTGGCCTGGGAGGAACGGTTTTTTCATGGACATAAACAGTAGCAAATAAACCCACAAAGGCTGCGGTTAAAATATAGGAGGAGATAATTGGTAGGTTTACTGCCACAACAGTTTGACCGTAATAAGGATTAATAAAGGGGATTATTAAGCCGGCAAAAGTTACAAAAAGAGCCAGTGATCCCCACTTAAGATTGGCCCACAGCACAAAAATTAACTTATCAGTTTTATTCCAAAAATCTATATCTGTCCTTTTAAAGTATTGTTTAAAGATAAAAGGGATATGCTCAATTCCGTAAGCCCATCTTTTTAGCTGTTGGTATTGGTTAATAAAAGTTTTATATAAATTAACATCAAGGTTGGTATCTGCAGAAATCGGTAAAAAGTGGGGGATAACTTGATAATCCCCATTAAAGTGGAAGTAAGCTTTCCAATAAAACCCTGAATCATCATTAACCCTGTTTGGTATCCAAAGGCCAATATCAAGTAATGATTTCATATTGATTGAAAGAGAAGAAAAGTTTTGGTATTTATCAGAACCCACCATCTCGGCAATCTGCCAAAAAGCTGTGCCGGTTGAAATTAATCTCATTGGTGTAGGAGCCTGCCAGTAGTTATTGTAATAAAGAAAAGCTCCGGTATAAGATCTTTTATCTCTAATACTTGCTGGCGTTGAGAGATATTTATGTAAGGCTCCACTTAAAAATTCCTTGTGAATTACAAAATCTGCGTCTAATGTTGTAACAAAAACTTGATTTTCTTTAATCTTTAATTTCTTAAATTCTTTAACTGCATTTCTAATCATCCAATTTCTATTAGTCCCAGGTCCAGGAATTTCACCCGGGAGTCCAACAGGATGGACAGTTGTAAATACTCCACCAATTTTAGATTCATATTTTTTAAGTGCTCTTTTAACTTCTTCAACTATTTCCGGATGAGCTTTTTGTGCCCGTTCTTCAAAACCAACAGCCAAAAAGATTTTTTCTTTAGGATAGTTTGAATTGGCAATTGCTTCAAAGACCGGTTCTAAAATGAAATCATGTTCATTATAGGTTGGTAAAACTAGTAAATGGTAATAATTGCCCCATTCTTTAGGAAAATCTTTTTTTAAATTTTCCAGCCAGGGTTGAGCTCTAGCCCATTCTAGTTTCTTAAAGCCCAAGATAATTAAAATAGCGATTCTTAAAGAGGATAAAAACCAGTAAACATCAGCAATAATTATTAAGTAGGCTACTGCAAAGGGTAAGGTTAAAGATAACCAAAGTGGAGAGGTTAAAGCTATCCAGGTTAAAGCTCCTGGTAAGATCTCTAAGATCCGTTCAAAAAAGGTCTCATGTTTTTGAACGAAACGGGATTCTAATTTTTCTGAGATTAGATAGCGCTTTGATAAAAGGTGATGGGCTGTTAGACCTAAGCCTGCACCAAGCAAAAATAAAGATAACAGGGAGGCTTGGGCTGGACCAAAATAATATGGTCCGATAAATCCAATTAAGAAGCCGATGATTATTACAGATAAACCGATAACAGAGTGAAGGGAGAATTTAAGAACTCTAGAAATTAATTCAGCTGTATAAAAAAAAGGCACCAACCCTAAAATGAAAGCTAAAATTAAGCGCATAAAATGATTATTAACAGCTAATTGATAACTGCTAATTAGTTACTCAATTGACAATGAACAATTAACTATTACTTTGTTAAGTTTAAGCAATCTGAAGCTAGAAAGCAACTTGAATAATTTTAAAAGGCTATGGTTTTAGTATGGATCCAAAAAACATACATTTTAAAGGTTAAAAAATCTTTTAAAATTCTCTGTAGATTTATCTGCAACTTCATCTAAAGAAATTCTTTTTATCTCAGCAATATTTTTAGCTACTTCTAAAACATAAGACGGTTCATTTCTTTTACCTCTGATAGATTGGGGAGGGAGAAAAGGAGAATCAGTTTCCAGTAAAATCTTTTCTAAAGGAATAACTTTTACTGCCTCCCTTAAATATTCATTCTTTTTATAAGTTAAGTTGCCGGCAAAAGAGATTAAAATATTCCCTTTGACTAAAGATTTCTTGGTAGTGGGCATTAATCCTGAGTAGCAATGTAAAACTGTGGGGTGGTTACCGACCATTTCTACCGCCTCATCCCAAGCCTCAATTAATTCAGGGTTTTCTGATCTGTCATCCCGGACATGAATTAGCAAAGGTAAGTTTAATTTTTTAGCTAAGTTTATTTGAGATTTAAAAAGTAACCTTTGAAATTCTTTTATTTGCTCAGGAGATGGCCATTTTTTATCCTGAGCAAATAAATAATCTAATCCACATTCTCCAACGCCAATAACTTTACCTTTATTTTCCTGATAAATTTTTTCCAAAATATCCATATCAGTTTGGATAGAATCTTCTGGTGATGAGGTGTCATATTTAGTGGCTTCTTCAGGATGAATACCAATTGAAGAATAGAATTTAATTTTATCTGATTCTAATTTGGCAGCTTTTTCAGAAAGGGTAATATCAATTCCTATATTAATAACAGTAGTAACATTATTCTTTAGGCAGTTTTGGATCACCTGATCTAAATCATCTTTATATGAGTCCCAAAAAAGGTGTGCATGTGTATCTACTAACATAATTTAGAGTGAAGAAGCAAAAATTTACCTTTCTTATTTTTGATAAGAGCCTTTATACTTAAATGAAATGAATCTTCATTTGCCATCTTATATTCTGGGAAATAATGGAGCAGTGGATTTAATTTCTGTTGAGAATTGTTTTAAGACTTTTTCTGCTGTTTCGGGCATAAAAGGTTGCAAATTATAAGCAATATGTAAAATTGAAGTTAAGTAATCCTCAATAAATATCCGAGATTCTTCTTGATTTTTCTTCCAAACCTCTTCAGTTGATATTGCGCCATCGACTAAGGAAATTTTTGCCCAGATACCTTCTAAAGCTCTGCTAAATTGAAAATCTGCTAAATCTCTTTTGACGAAATCATAAAAATCCAATGATACATTAGGGCATGAGATATTATTTTTTTCAGCTAGTTTAGCCACTCTGGAAACTAAATTGCCTAAACCATTAGCTAAATTAGCATTGTAACTTTCTCGCAATCTATCCTCTGTAATATCACTATCCTCAAAGGTATTAAACTCTTTACCTATCAAAAACCTGGTAGCATCAGTCCCATATTTTTTAACTAGATCATAAGGATGTATAACATTCCCCAAGGACTTACTCATTTTTTGACCACCATTTAAAACAAATCCGTGAATAATTATCTGTTTGGAATTAGGTAGACCTGCAGACATTAACATTGCCTGCCACATCGCAGATTGCTGTCTTAAATTATCTTTACCAGCAACTTGCACTCCTGGCCAAAAAGCTTCAAAATTGTCTTTGTCCTCTGGCCAACCAAGGGTGGAAATATAGTTAATTAGGGCATCAAACCAAACATACATGACATGTTCAGAATCATTTGGCACTTCAATTCCCCAAGGCATTTTTTCTTTTAATCTGGAAATAGAAAAGTCTTGTAAGCCAGACTCTACAAATTGTTTTATCTCGTTTAGTCTAAAATCTGGTAATACAAAATTAGATCTGTTTTGATAAAGATCCAGCAAAGGTTGCTGATACTTGGACCACCTAAAAAAGTAATTTTCTTCTTCTCTTACTTCTAACTCTAAATTAGGATGAATAGGGCACTTGCTATCTACTAACTCTGAATCTGTTTTTTCCAATTCACAACCTACACAATATTTGATTTTGTATATTTTTTTATAGATATCACCGTTTTTAAAACATCTTTGCCAAAATTCTTGAGCTGCTTTTTTGTGATGAGGATCTGTAGTTCTAATAAAATTGGTGTAGCTTAAATTTAAAAATTTTTTTAAATCATCAAATTTAGCTGCATATTCATCAACATAGGATTGAGGATCTTTGCCTTGTTCCAATGCTGTTTTATAAATTTTTTGGCCGTGTTCATCTGTACCAAAATTAAAAATTACTTCATCGCAGGTTAAGTTGTGATATCTACAGATAAAATCTGCCTGAACAATTTCCATGGCAAAGCCAATATGAGGTTCAGCATTTACATAAGGCAAAGTTGTGGTTAAATAAAATTTTCCCATTTTTATCCTCTCCTATTTTTTGAGAGTTTACTCCTATTATTCTTATTATTCAATCTTAATTTAGGTATTTTAGTAAAAAAATTTAAGCCTGGTAAGTTATGTGGCATCCTGGTTTTTGGGAAAAGCTTAAATAATAAGATAGCAATAACAATGACAATAACTCCAGATAAAATATTTAATACCCTTAAAGATTGCAAAGCACTTAAAACCAAAAAGCTTAAACCTAAAATAAAACTTCTAGGTAAATAATTTATAAATAAATTAACAAAAAAAGTTATGGTTAAAGTTAAAGGGATAAAAAAGACTAAAATCTGGAAAGTTGATGCAGATATCCAGTCTTTTGGCGGTTCAATTTTAAAAACTACATATAGAAAGATTCCTAAAGAAAATAAAAAAAGAAGAAATTTTTTCAGAAAATGCATAGTTTAAGTTTAAACTATTGCAAAATGATTAATAAGAGTATAAATTCCAGATGTATGGCAAGAACAGACAGAGAGTCAGGTTATCTTCAGCAAATTGATGAGTTACTTTCAAGGTATCCTACTGATAAGCAATTTGATTTTGATAAACATGGGGAAATCTTTTTATCTAAGATACCCAACATCAATTAGCTGGACAAGGTATCAATATTTAGATAAATATACAGTTAGCAGATCATCGCAACCAGATTTAGTACTTGTACAGAGTGAAGTTAGGTTACCCTTAAGCCTAGATATTCTTGACTCATCCTTAATTGATAACTCAGGCTTGCTTCAGCGTCAAGTAGTACTATTTACTGGTCAAGGAAAAGGTGAAGAATCGCATGATTTTATCTTTACACGCGTAGAAGATTATTCAAATTAAGCTGCATTAGCTTATCGTTCTCAGGCAGCAATTATAATAGCGGATTTGGAAAGAGTTTTAGATAGGCATCAACTAGTTCAAAAGTAGACTCTTTGTAAAAGCCAGAGGTTCTATTATTTTAAAAACCCTCATTTTCTGAA
>DAHXOS010000036.1 GCA_027364775.1 bacterium | reverse complement strand
TGTATAAGCTGTCACTAAAAATAACTTTTAAATTAGATAATATTTTCTTCATAGTTATTGATTTACTCCATTAGTATTTGGTATAGGTGAAGCTTGTACTCTACCCATAATCTGATTTGTTGATAAATCTTTATAAACAACTTTACCCAATTGTTGCATCTCCCTAAATACATACCAGCCATCAGATTCCACGGTTCCTACGTTTTTCCAGACATTTTTTAAAGTAATATATTGACTTGCCTCAGGCGATAACAAAATTGTAGGTACCTTAGTAATCTTATATCTGTCAACTAAATTTTGCCCTTTTCCGCTGGAAATATCAACAGTTTGTTCCGAGTTAATACCTACACCGTAATATTGTACAAGTATAGGTTTTTGTACTGTATCTACCTTATAACAATCAGCACAACTTGAATCAATTAAATAGATTAAATTCACTAATCCTAAAATCTGTCCCTTTTCTAGGTCCCTGTATGGCAAGAATAAATTCCTGGCAACATAGGTTTTATCTGGCTCAATTGTTCCCAGATTTGACCAATTAGCTTTTATATCATCATAAACATCAATGTCAGATGAAAATAAAAATGTTGGAAGTTTGGTAATTTTATACTGACTGATTAATTTCTGACCTTCATCTGAATTCCAGACAACCTCTTTTTGATCAACGATCTTAACATTGGCTTTTTTAAACTGTTCAACGGTCAGTTTTGGATCCAGACACTGATTACATGTTGGATCAGTTAAAATAGTTGCAGTTACTTTACCCATCTCTTTTTTAGTTTCTGGATCAATAAAAACCGGAGTTACCTTAGTAAATGCAAAAGTGCCATTTTTTACCTGACCGTTATTTATAACAAAATTTTTAAGATTATTTTTAGAAACCTCTCCTGTAGCAATATAAGTAGGTAATCTTTTAATTCCAAGTTCTTTTATCAATGATTGGGCTTCTGAAGAATCAAATTGGATAGTTCTTTCTCCACCTACTAAAATATTTTGTTTTTTAAATAAATTTACTGCTTCATCAACATTAAAACAACTACTACAGTTAGGAGTAATTATCTTTGTTAATTTAACATTAGCAGGTCTTTGAGCCTCCTTAACTGCTGCAAGGTTTTTATCAATACCTGCTAGTGTTTTGGTAGCAAATAATCCGCCTGTAATAGTAGCAATAAGGGCTATCCCCAGAAAAATTTTTGACCAAGGTAGGTTAATAACCCCTTTTCCTTGTGTGTTTATAACTTTTAACTTATTTAGAAAGATAAAAGTTTGTTTACTTTCCTTCTCAAACTTATTTTTTTTTATAATTTTACTTGAGATTTTACCCGATGCTTGGGTAATAATTTTTTTTATCATAAACAGGTCCTTTCTTTAACAGAAAAATCTTTTTCTCAGCAAAGTATTTTTTAACAACCTCCAACCATAGATTGGGGAGTATTAGTACTGCTGCTATTTTTAGCACCTGTACTTGTTGTAGTAGCAACTGCTGGCGCAACTTTAACAGAAGTTGATCCTGCTTTTTCACTAATACGGATTAATTGAAAAGTTTGAAAGAGAGTGATAAAAGCAACTAAACCTAAAACAGCAATCTGCACATTAGGTTTTGGAACACGTAAAACCATAGTATTAGCAGAAGCTACTGCTGCTTGAGAAACATTATGCAATGTGCCTGTTTGATGTTTTTCACCTTTTGCCATAAAGCTACCTCCTTTCTTTTTGTCTACTACTTAGTGTAGTGGTAAAATAATATTTAGTCAACCATTTAGTATGAAAAAGAAGCTATTTGTATTGGGGATTATCCTCCTTTATTCATTTTTATATTTTATAAGTCCCAAAGTGTCCTTTGCTCAGTCTGCAGATGACCTTGATAAACAATTGCAGCAAAAGCAGGAGGAAATTAAAAAAGTAGAAACTCAACTAGCAGAAGCTAAACATAGAGAAAAAACCTTAAGCTCTCAACTGCAATTTATTGACACCCAAAATCAATTAACTGAATTAAAAGTTGAGCAAACTCAATTTCAAATCACTAAACTCAATAAGGAACTAAATGATTTAGATGGTAGGATAACTCGGATTTCAACCTCTTTGGATAAAATAACAGAAGTATTATTGGGAAGAATTGTTAAAACTTATAAATACGGAGATATTAGTCCGTTAGAGTTAATTTTTTCTTCAAATGGTTTTGCTGATATTTTAGAAAGATTTAAATACATTCAAGTAGCCCAGGCAAATGACAAAAAAGTTTTATATCAACTACAAGCAACTAAACTTGCCTATAATGATCAAAGAGTAGACAAACAGACCAGACAGGCAAAACAGGAAACACTTAAGAAGGATTTAGAAAAATATCAAAATGATCTGAAAGAACAAAAGAAGCAAAAAGATGAGCTTCTAAATGCTACTAAAAATGATGAAACAAAATATCAGTTACTCATTTCCCAGTTAAAAGCTGACGTTGCTTCTGTTACTCAGGCTATTTCGAACATTGGTATAAAAATTGGGCCTGTAAGCAAAGGACAAACTATCGCTGCCATGGGTTCAACCGGCTGTTCCACTGGTCCCCATTTGCATTTTGAGGTTTATGAGAATGCAAGAGTAGAAAACGGCAAGATAGTAGGTACCAGGGTAAATCCCCACAACTATCTGGATAATGCTAGATTGGGTCAACCTATTAGAGGTTATCCTAACGATACAATTATTACTACAGAATATGGGGAAGTTTATTTTTTGGGGACTCACACTGGCTTAGATATTGCACCAAGAGTTTATGAAGGAGTAGGGAGAAGTATCTTAGCTGCGGATAATGGAATAGCTTATGCTGTTTCTGCTCCATGTCCTACTAAAATTGCAGGAGGATCAGCTGTAGCAAGAGGAGTAGTTATTGATCACCAAAATGGTATAGTAACTCTTTACTGGCATGTTCTATGATTTATCTTAAAGTTTGTAGTAACCTTTTGTTGATGGCGTAAGCCCAAAGGCTTTACTTGTAAATATCAGAGTTACTGTCTTTTATAGATTGACAATAGACTCTTCTACTAATTAATGTAGTATTACATGGCAAAAAAGGTAAAACATCACAGAAGATTACATCATTTTTTTATACCTCACCCTGAGACCCACAAAAAAGCTCATTTGTTATCCTTTAAAGCATTAATAGTGTATGTTCTGTTTTTTGTCATGCTCCAATTTGGACTTAACGGAGTCTCTAAAGTACAACCTGGGGTCTTAGGTGTTTCAGCGGATTTAAATGAACAAGATCTTATTAAATTGACTAATGTTGAGAGACAAAAAGCAGGATTACCACCTGTAACAGAAGATCCAAGGTTAGCTAAAGCAGCTGAAGAAAAAGCTAAAAATATGTTTGCTGAAAATTACTGGGCTCATTATTCTCCCTCTGGTAAATCACCATGGGAGTTTATTTCAAACTCAGGATATAAATACTCTTATGCCGGAGAAAATCTGGCCCGTAATTTTTATACCTCTAAAGATGTAGTAGATGCCTGGATGGCCTCAAAAATGGGCCATAAAGAGAACTTATTAAATCCTAAATACCAAAACATCGGGATGGCTGTTATGGAAGGGCAATTGAACGGCAAAAAAACAATGCTTGTGGTTCAAGAATTTGGAACTCCGGTTGATTATGTAGCTAACAAACCAACTATTGATGATAATACAACTAAAACAGCTGCCCTTGAAAATAAATCTAATATCTTAACAGAGATACCTGTTAATGCAGTACCAAAAGAAGTTAAAAGCGTGACTAGTCAAACATTAACATCAACTAGTAATTTTCAATTTGATCCCTATGCATTAATGAAAACTTTAGGATTTGCTCTTATTAGTTTTCTTGGATTATTAATATTACTAGATTTCATTATCATTTGGAATAGAAGAAAAGCTATCATTAATTTATATACCAGACATGTCCCACATCTGGCGCTTTTACCTATTGCTAGTGGGCTTTTGATGAATTTAGGGCCAGGATCAATCTTATAATGCTATCAGATATGGAGTTTTATTTTGATATTAATATCCAGTAAATGAGTCAGTCTTTATATCTTCCGGCTTTACCCCAAGATTATGTAACATCTGCTCAACATTCTGCACCATACTAGGTGGTCCTGCAAGATAATTCATCCTCTCGTTAATATCAGGAACAAGAGACAGCAGTTTTTCTTTTGTTATTCTTCCATCAGTACCAGTGACTACATAATGAATTTTCAAGTATGGATAATCTTTTGCCCATGCGTTGAACTCCTCCTGAAAGGGGAAATCGCTAGTATGATTTTGGTAAATAAGAGTCATCTCGGTTTTGGTACCACTATCTATAGCCTCTTTGATCATACTGCGAAAAGGGGTTATACCAATGCCTCCAGCAATAAAAACTGAAAAATACCGTTTATCTAAGATAAAATCGTGTCTGCCATATTCAGTAATAAGCAAAATATCGCCTGTCTCAACAACTTCCAATGCTTTTTTATAGCTGCTGATGCCCCTTTTAAAGGCAATCATTATGTCAGGTTCAGTAGGGGATGATGCAAAGGAGAAAGTTTTGCCAATTGAAAGCTCTTTACTCAGAAATCTTATATCTACCCAATCACCAGGAATATACTGCAAACTCTTAGGCTTTTCAAAGATAACAGATTGATAATCCGCAGCCAAAACTCTCCTTTCCTTGACCTTGAGGGGTATATTCAAATCAGTTGGAGAGCCACCAATAACATTTGTATATTTATCCATAATTTAGGGTTTTTCAATAGCTTATTTGTATATTGTGATTCCCAATAAGAGCAATACCGCTATTTTTATATTTATAATCATACCACAAACTAAATAATTTTTTTATATAAATTCATCTTTCTTTCAACTTTCTATTTTCCTAAAAGAGTATTTAGTCTTTGGGTAATATCCGTAAAATTATAATAGTTTTTGTTATCTTTGAAAATAATATTTTTATCAGGCAACAGAGCTAGATTAGTCTTAAAATAGGTATTGAACAAAACCCTGAAAGAATTAACCGGTGTTATCGAAGGATATAATTTGCCGTTTTTTGTATCAGGAAAAAGATAAGCATTCAAAATTGGAAACTTCTCTTTAATAGAAGCATCACTTGCATTGCTCCAGGCAGAATTGCTTGAGATTGGATTATTAATTGGAGAAGGGCCCTCATCAGCTTGGACTATAATAATTGGTTTAACTTCTGAACTGGCTAAAATTTTGTCAATTGTTTCGATGGTTTTTTTATTGGCACACTGCAGTTGATTGAGATAATTCTCCTTTGTTGATTTTGAATCTACAATTTTTTCTGTCAAAGGCTCGCAGTCTTTTCCTAAAACATACGGGTCATGTGGGATTAAAATATGAG
>DAHXOS010000028.1 GCA_027364775.1 bacterium | reverse complement strand
CTCCTACAGTTACCGATACTACCCCACCGGCTGTTGGATTTATCAGTACATTTAATAAATGTTATACCCAATCCAGCTGGGCAAATATCCAGCCTGTTTTATCTATAGCCACTGATCCTTCGGGGGTTAATTCGGTAACCTATAAATTAACTAACAACATGTTAAACCGTTCCAGCGAGTTTGCAGCCTTATATAACGGTTCACAATGGGTCTATAATTTTTCAACTTTGAGTTTGGATTCTGTTGGAGGATTAAATTACCGCTATAACCTTCAGGTTAAAGCCCGGGACATGGCTGGTAATGAATCCTCTTATAGTAACCCTGTCACCTTTGACTATAACGCTAGTTGTATTCCTCCATTTAGTGAGACTTCCGGAGGCGGAGTCAATTCCAACCAATAAACTTACAGCTTTATTATAATCGTGTGTTATAATTGTGCTATAATATTATAGGACAATAAAATATCTTAGAAACTAAATTTCTAAGGATAATAAAATATATGTCTGTAGATAATAAACTAGAAGGAAGATTAATAATTCCTGATGGATCAATTAATAAAACTCCACCCTTTAACCAGTTATTTGGTGAACGTACAACACGTAGAGATTTATTAAAAGGAGCAGCGTTACTTTTTGGCGGAGCAGCTGCTTTAAAAGCCTCCGCTACATTAGCTCAAAGTGCAGAAGAAAATACTGATCCATCTATTGATATTGCTGGAGTCCAAACCTCACCACTGCCAGAAAGTGGACAAGAAGAACAACCTTTAACTGCTAAAGTTATTGCAGAAGCTTCCCCTACTCCAAAACCACCGGAGCCAACAAAAACTCCGGAAGTAGTAAAGTACCCTGAACCAATTTATAACTTTGGACCAGAAACAACAGAGACCGATAAAAGACTTATTAAAACAGGCATTTCTGCTGCACTTGATTTCTTTTTAAAAACTTTTGGCGTTGTAACTAGATACCCTATACAAGTTGATGTTCAAAGCAACTTTCCTTTTCCATTAGAATTAGCAGATGCCTATACTAATGGGATACGCATCAGAACAAGAGGTAATTGGTCAGATGCAAGCGAATTTGAGAGGATCAGGACTGTAGCTCATGAAGGATTGCATATTGGGCAAGATGCGGTATCAGACAGTAGTGTAGGTCGTATTTATGGACCGGTTTGGCTTTCGGAAGGCAGTGCCGAATTATTGGCAGGTTATGCCCTAGCAGATAAACAATTTATTACCCGGCAGGAATGGGACAGTATGAAACTTAGTCAGGCTTTTAATACCCAGTCTGGCTCTTTAACAGAATTAAAGCCCTTGGAAGGAAGCGAAGATCTTATACCTTCAGATTATGGTTTTAGCGCTGTAGCGGTTAAATATTTAATGGAAAGAAGTGGTAAAGGCCTGCAATCACTTAAAGATTTCTATAGCAATGTCAGGACACTTGATTGGAGGGTTACCTTTAAAACTGCCTTTGGTATGGATCTTGAGACATTTTATAAAGATTTTGCTGCTTATGCAGCCACTTTAAAAAAACCTGCTGTGACTATTTATAAGTAACCTTACTTGACTTTCCTTTTGTTGCCCTTTAACCTTAATTATATAATCAAATATTTTTGCTCTAAACAGCAAAAATTTATTAAAATGGGCTTTTTAGTAAACCGGTTAATCAAACACAAGAAAATTTTAAATTTGAGCGTAATTTAAAACCAGAGAAAAAAAGGCTTTAAATTTGATTAACGCAAACTCCTCAGCTACTTGTAGAGTGTTTAACTATCACTCTTTAATAGATCCAGTATAAAATTTTTTCAACTCTTAAATAAGATCTTCTTATTTGAGGCATTTTCGTCATAACTATTCGGTAGATGTATTCCATTAAATGCTCTTAAAATATACCCCGCCCCTCTATTTCTGTAATAATCGAATGGATCAAAATTCTGAGCATAACCAGTCATCCCGCCAAAACCTCTGCTTAAAAGTACTGGGCGATTTACTTCCCAACGGATTGTACCTGGACTAAAATTGTTGGCAGATCCGCAATATTTCCTATTAAAACCTTCTATCTGATCTATTCCGGAATGAACTAAACTTGTTATATCAAATTCTATAGGTTGAACTCCTAGTGATCTTTGAATTAGATATAAAAAAATTGCATCTTCACATTCATTAAGAACATATCCGTATAAATCAAGCCACTGCTGGTGAGTAAGGTATTGTTTAGGGTGCACTTTTGGTTCACACCCCAAATTCATTAAAAAACTAACTACCCTATTTTCATATCCATCCATCTCCGGTTTGATAAACCCAAATACATTTTTAGATAAAGAATCTTCAGCAAGTATCTGGACCCTAGATCTGGCTGAATTCAACATCTCTTGATCTGAAACTAGATGTTTTCTTACAACTCTTGGACGTTCATCAAACGGTAATGTTAATACGCTACCTTTATTTATACCTACATCTTTTATTAAACATTCTACTGCTTCCTTCTCTGCTTCTTCAAACATCTGTAATTTTAACGAGGACCCTCATTTAAAACCCGCTCTATTGTCTGCCAATAATCTTCAAAATCAAGTTCCTCTCTTTTTATCAGTTTTTCTAAATCTTGCTTTTTTGCAAAGCAGAACTGTCTTATCTCTCCTTGCTGGGGTTGTAATTCATTTTTTGAGCCTAAATATTCAACAATAAAAAAAGTCTGGTCCTGACCTACATACTCAATACCATCAATAACCTTGGGTTTATCCCATTTATACTTTCTTTTAATATTACTTTTGGAGGTTATTTTGATTTTATCTGAACCTAATTCTTCTTTAAACTCTCTAAAAACAGCTGCTTCCTCTGTTTCACCTTTAATAATTCCTCCTTGGGGAAATTTCCAGTAATCTTTTGGCCAAACTTCCAGATTTACCAAAATAAATTCAATGCCTCTATAAGCTATTAAAGCCACATTCTTTCTATATTTTTTAGACTGAATCATTAAGTTTTAGTATACACAATATGGATTTCCAAATTCAGGATTTTTTTGCCTAATCAACTCCATTTCTACATTAGTCCCTCCACACCTAACCCCAAGTTCTGGACAAGTAAAACACCTTTCAAGCATTTTCTGGCTAAAATCCCTAACCTTAATCTCAACAGGAAGACTCTTGAAGGCTCTCATATATCAGCCATTATATTTACCTTTAATAGTTTGTTAAACCGTTCTGAATGTATCGGATCCTAGACATCTGACGATATGACTCACTAAAAATCCGAATGAAATTGATTCATTGCCTCACGAGAAATTCCGAATGAAAATTACCTCCTAAGTAAGGGGGTGATTTAATGAGAAAAGATGAAAGATATACCATTTACTTGACTTTCACCTTATTCCCCTTTAACCTTAATTTATGACCAAATATTTTGCTCTAAACAGCAAAAATTTATTAATTGGTGGTTTAACAATCCTTGTTTTAATTATCTTACTGTTAAGTTTTTCTAAGATTAATGGGCTTTTTAGTAAACCGGTTAATCAAACCCAAGAAAATTTTAAATTTGAACGTAATTTAAAACCAGAAGAAAAAAAGGCTTTAAATTTGATTAACGCAAACTCCTCAGCCAAAGACCAACAGGACTATAAAAATACAGTTGCCAGTGCAGCAAAAGAATCAGACGTTTTGGAAATTAAGAATTGTCAGGGTAATCCTCCTATCTATAAGTTTCCAGCCGGTAAAAAGTTTAAAGTTAGAAATGCAGATCCAAAGTTAATTACTTTATCTATCGCCGGAAAACGGTTTAATTTTAATAGCGGTGAAACCCGTGAGATCGATCTTTATTTTATAAATGCCAACGGTTATGCTTCCTACCGCTGCAATAACTCTGAGACTCCTGCCGGTATGGTCTACGCAGTTAAATAACAATTTATGTTAATTTCATTCTTAAAAAAATTTTTAATAATTAGTTTGATCGTACTTTCTGTTTATTCATTGTTTGGCAAAAGGACTGTAAAAAAAGTTTCTGCATCCAGCAGCACCTGCCCAACTTCCGGAAGTATAGTTTCTGATTCCTTAGTTCAAGCAGGCAGCCAAACTACAGGCGGAAAGATTTACAGCACTATCGGTACTTGTGTAATAGACCCGCAGGCAGCCTTTGTCAGCTATAAAATTCCCACTTATGAGGAGTTAAAATCAATTTATTATACCCAAGCAAAAACTTTACCAACAATAAATAAACACAGCGCTTTGTCAGGTTCGGATTTTACTCAAAGTAATATACCGCTAACTTCTCCAAATGACCACCTATATTACTTACCCGGTAATTTAACTATTAACGGCCCTTTAAGCGGCAGTACAACCGGAATAATTTTTGTTGATGGCAACTTAAATATTAATAATAATATTAATTATGGTACTGGTACAACCGGTGTAGTTTTTATAGTAAAAGGAGATATTAATATTGATATCGGCGTTACTTTAATTAATGCGGTATTAATTTCAGGAGGAACGATTTGTACGGCTTATGAATCTGGTTGTCCAACTGACTACTCAGATCCAGCCGGTACTTCTCAACTGGTAGTTAACGGAAGTTTAATTTCAATTTCACAAGATACTTCTAACCAAAAAGTAATCTTAAGAAGAAGTATTTTTGATAATACTCAACCAGCAGAAAAAATAAACCAGCAGGCTAAATATTTGGTAATTCTAACAAATCTTTTTACTCAGACTTTAAATATTACCTCAGAAGATACAAATTATTCGATAGGATTATAGTTTAATTAACTTACCATAAATAAAAAAGCAAAAAACTATTTACCAAAATTTCTACTTTGCTGTTGATACCAAGCTACTGCTTTTCTTAAATCTTCCGGAGAAAAATCCGGCCAAAGTTTGTCACAAAAATAAAGTTCAGAATAACCTGTCTGCCACAACATAAATGATGAGGTTCTAATTCTGCCTCCTGTTCTAATAACTAATTCAGGATCAGGTTGTCCTTTTGTATAAAGTCTTTGGGCGATGTCTTCTTCACTTAATTTATTAATATCAATACCATCTTTAATTGCTTCCTGGATTGCTGTTATCAACTCTCTTTTACCCCCATAATTTAAAGCAATATTTAGTTCAATTGTTTCATTTTGAATATAAGTTTTTCTTAACTCTTCAATTATTTTTTTAATTATTTCCGGTAGCCCTTCGAGCTCTCCTAATATATTAATATGTACCCCTTTTTTGATCATCTTTTTTAGTTTGGTTCTATAGCCACGTCTCATTAAAGAGAATAGACCGTTTAATTCTCTTTTAGCCCTTTCCTTTAAGTTTTCTGTGGATAGTGCCCAAACTGTTAGTGTTTTAATACCTAATTTTTCTGCTTCTTCAACAATTCTCTCTAAATTATCTGCTCCTGCTTCATGCCCTTTAATGTCTGGCAATCCCTTTCTTCTAGCCCACCTACGGTTACCATCCATAATAATGGCTATATGTTTAGGAACGTTGTCTTTATCTATATTAATCATTATTTAGTCCTTTCAATTAAAAAATCAGCCATTTGATTGAGCAACCCAACCATCTGCTGATCCTTAGTTAACAAAGGAATTGTTTCCTTTGCAAGACTTACATATTCTAGCGCAATTTTCCTGGAATAGTCCAGAGCGCCACTACTTTCAAAAAGGTTTTTAATTTTATTAAAATCATTTTTTGAAATACTGCCTTTGCCATAATGATTTAGTAAAAACAGTTTATCTTCTTCTTTAAGTTTAGTTAAGGCATAGCTTATTAGGAGTGTATTTTTACCTTCTTTGACATCTGATGTTACTGATTTTCCTAATTGTTCTTCTGTTCCAAAAACACCCAAAATGTCATCTTGTATTTGAAAAGCAATTCCTAAACCTTCACCAAATTTTTTAATTTTATCTAAATACTGATCATCTGCTCCTGCTAAGATTGACCCTAATTGCATTGGACCAACTACTGTATATTGAGCAGTTTTTAACCTGGCAATTTCTAAAGCATCTTTCTCTCTATTATCATCCTGATCTTCTTTCAGAATCTTTTTAGGAGCTTCAATATCTAGCATTTGGCCAGCTGCTGTTTTTAGCATACTGTTATTAAAATTGCTTAAAGCTTTTAATTTTAAATTATCTGCAAATTTAGTATTCCCAATTAGCTCTAATGCCAAAAAAAATCCAGTATCACCCAAACAAATAGTCTGGGACATTGCATGATGGTCTCCTCCTAATGCTTTATACATTGTCATCTTACCGCGCCTTAAAGGAGATAGATCAATGACATCATCATGAGCTAAAATTGCAGTTTGAAAAATCTCAAAAGCCAAAGCAGGTTTTAAAATCTCATTATTATATTTAGGGTTTATAAGTTCATAACCTAATCTAACTAAGGTTGCTCTTAACCTCTTTCCACCTTTTGCTTGTTCTGCAAAAGTTTGAACCAAAGATGTCAAAGTTTTAGAAATTTTTGAAGATTTTTCAATTTCTTCTGTTAAATATTCTTCTAATAACTGGTTAATTTTTTGAGCAGAATCAGCAAGGTAATCTATAAAATTCATTGAAAACAGGCAGGTTCTAAGAGTGTACCGCAATTTTTGTCCCAAATCAAATTTATTAGGCTCAAATTAGGCTTGTTAAAGCATCTTTATTAGGATATAATTTCCGTCTATGGAAAGATCAAAAGATGGTACAATTATTACCGCACAACCAGGATTAGGTAGCTCTGCTGATCCTTATAGCGCAGAAGAAGTTTGCTATTTTCGTGAACTTATAGATCTGATTGGTAGTAATTTGCATTCTAAACCAAAAACGGCTAAAAAAGATACCCAGCTAAAGCCTTGGACAAAGATAGATAAAGGTGATCTTTTATAAATCTTAATTAAAAAAAACCTTTTTCTAAAATTAACTCCAAAGCCTTAATTCCCATTTTAAGCATTTTCTTGACATCGTGCCGTTCCAAATCATTAAAATCTGATAATACAAAACTCTCGGTGCTGAAATGATTTCCTTGATGTTTTGAAGAAAGTGTTTTTAAATTACCTATTCCTAACCTTAACCTAATAAATTGATCTGTTCCTAATTTTTCAATTACAGACTCCACTCCATGATGTCCTGCTGCTGCACCCCCTAATCTAATTTTTAAATGACCTAATGGTAAATCCAATTCATCATGTACTATGACAATACTTTCTGAAGGAATTTTATAGAAATTAGCAATCTTTGCAACCGCTATTCCGGAATTATTCATAAAAGTAAGGGGTCTAATTAACATTAACTCATCTGATAATTTAGAAACCTCTGCTTGAAATTTTTTATTTACCCCCCATTCTTCCCCATTTAATTTTCTTCTTAAATCTTCTACTAATTCAAAACCTAAATTATGCCTAGTATTTTGATATTTTTCTCCAGGATTTCCTAACCCCACTATTAACCACATGATAAGTAATATAACACAAAAAGAACTGAGCTAAGTACAGTAGCTAAAGCATTTAAAATAATTTAATTTGTTTACCTTCTTCTTTTTTTATTTTCTCTTCTTCCCCACTCCAGATTTTTACTTTCCCATAAGTATTATCAAAGCCCGGTTCTATGGTAAGATTGCCTTCTCTAACCCTTTTTACTCCCTCCGCTAATTTTTCACCGGCTGCCATGGCAATTAAATCAATTGGAGTTTTAGTTAAAATCTTTAACTCTGAATCCAAGTTGGTTACTAAATTTAAATAGCTATCTTTTACTTTCAAAGAGTTAGTAGAAAACCCCAAAGATTTTGCAATAATTTCTTCTAACTGAACTAACTTTCTAAACCCTGCCCTCTTGGGGAATAACTCTGATTTTGTGACTCCATCTTTATTTATTAACTGTAAATCCTCAACCGTCCTGTCTGCTAAATCTTCCACCCGTTGTAAAACCCCAACTGTTAATCTTCTGTTGCAAATTGGACAAATATCACCTTTTTCCCTTAACTGCACTGGGTTAAAAACAACATTGCAGTTTCTATGACCTGAATAATGGTATTTACCTTCTTCAGGGAAAAATTCTACCGTACCAATTATTCCCTGATTTTTTAAGGAATTTTTAAGTGACTGATAATTGCACTCACCATTAAATAAGGTTACCTCCCTACCTAATCTTGGTAAAGAGTGAGCATCGGAAAAAGAAACAATTGATTTATAATCTAAATCAGAAACCCGCCAGTTCATTGCAGGCTCAGAAGATAAGCCGGTTTCTACTGCATAAATTTGGTCACTGAATTCACCAAAACAATCTTTAAACTTATCATAACCGGAATTAGATCCATATAAAGAAAACCAGGGTGTCCAAATATGAGCTGGGATTATTATTGCATTAGGCTGTGTTTTAAACACAATCTCAGATAGTTTTTTAGAGGACATTCCTAAAATTGGCCTACCATCTGATGATAAATTTGCTCCGTTTTTAATTAAAGCCTCGGATAATTTTTTAGCAGAATCAATACTTGGTAAAAATATTAAAATATGGATCCTTCTTAACTTACCACCTTCTGAGTAAATACAAGCAACCTCAGTTCCTAAAATAAATTTTACTAAATCATATTCATAAAATCCTTGCTTTTCATTTTTTAAAACACTTTCCAATTCTTTTTGCCAAAGTGGGTGTAAGCAGTCCCCTGTTGCTAATAAGTCTATACCTTTATATTTTGCCCATTTGGCCAAATTAGGAATATTTAACTGCCCAGAACAAGCCTGAGCAAACCTTGAATGAATATGTAAATCTGCAACATAAGCCATAATTTTAATATAATATCTTTATGACTGATGTTTTTAAAGACCATAGGGTAGCTGAAGTGTCTGGAATAAAAGATAAAAAAATCCTTTCTAATGAGGATGAATTAATGAAAAGAGCTAAGTCACTTGCGGGTAGACTCCGACTAACTATAGTCTCTGAACACTCCCATCCTTTTCCAGCTAGAGAAGGAGAGACTGATGGTGGCATTTCTTTAGTATTAATAGTTGCTGAATCTCACTTGGCTATTCATACTTGGGAAAGAGAACGATCTTTACATATTGACACCTTTACCTGCTCACCTGAAACTAATATGAGAAATTTTAGAAGAGAAGTAATGAGAGAATTCCCAGGAGACCAAACAAAAACAAAAAAAATAAAATATTAAATTATTTTTTAGAATACTGAAGATTATATAGCTCAATTAATTCTTTAACAGTTGTTGCATCTTCAGGTCTTTTGTCTCCCTCACGAAAGCGGACTAACCTAGGAAATCTTAAAGCAAAACCCGGTTCACCATTTTCCTTACCTGCTGTATGAATCGGAGATTTTGTAATCTCATCTGCTAATATTTCAACAACGATTTCAGGCTCCACCCAAACCGATGGCACAATAATTGAATCTACTCTGGCTGGTTTTTTATCTACCTTAATTTTATCTGCCCTTTTATGGATCTCTCTCCATTCTTGATCTGATAAACCTGTGCCAATTTTTGCAACTGTTACAAATAGATCCCTTTCCTTATCATAAAGCCCTACCAATAACGCCCCTGCCCCAAAAGAGGCTCTTTTTCCCCTGCCATAAATATATCCTAGTATTACACAATCTATAGTATCTTTTAATTCACCTGAAGAGTGTTTTTTCATCTTGATCCAGTTAAAGTTTCTGGCTCCTGCCTCATATAAAGAATCCGGTCTTTTAATAATTAAACCCTCTAATCCCTGGGTTAAGGCTTGCAAAAAACGTTCATCAATTTTTTGGTAGTCTTTTACAAACTCTCCTGTTTGTTTAACTAATACTTCATCACCAATAATTGCCTGATCTAAAATCTTCATTCTTTCTTTTACCGGCATACCAACCAAGGATTTTTTATCATAGTAAATCACATCAAAAACAAAAGCCTTTAAGGGCATAGCTTTTGCAGCTTCTGCTATTCCATGTTTTCTTCTTCTTTTAGTAGTTTCCTGAAAGGGTAAAAATTCTTCAGACTCCGGATTATATGCTAAGGCTTCTGAGTCAAAAATAGCAGTTTTGGCCTTAACCTGTTTTAAAACACCGGCAATAATCTCTGGCATCATCGGGGTGGTCTCCTCTAAGTTTCTCGAAAATAGTCTGACCTTTTTTCCATCTTTGTGAATTTGGACCCTAAATCCATCATACTTATATTGAATATGGGCTTCACCATTAAATTTTTCTAAAATAGTTTTTGGGTCGTTAATTCTCTCGGCCAGTTGTGAACGTAACGGTCTACCAACAGTGACCTCTAATTTTTCTACCCCTTTTAACCCTTTTTGCCATAACACTTCACCTATTAACCCTAAATCTGAAACCTTATTATAGGCGCCTTCTAACAACTTCCTTTTTGAGCGGTCTCCAAGCTTTAACAGTGCAAAAGCATCAAGAACAGTAGGGTCACCAATTCCTAATCTAGAAGTACCTAAAGGTATTCTCACCAAATGTTTTGATTCTATCCCACTGGCATTCGAGACAAGATTGGTTAAGGCATTAATCTTTTTTTCAACCGTTCCCTCACCAGAATATGAAGCAATTTCTTTTAAAGCCTCAAAGACTTGTTTAACAGATAAACCCTGAGACTGTCTTTTGCCTGCCAATTCTTCTGCTACCTTACCTAGATCCCCTAATTTACCGTACCTTTTTAAAACCTCTTCCCTTTCCACTTTGTCCGCTCGGGCAATAGCTGCAGCTACACTTTTTTCTGCCATCCCTATCTCTGTGGCTTCATAAAAAGGTGCTACCCTTCCCTGGATCAAATAAGAAACAATACCAACTTCAGAAGAATCAACCTTAGAAAAAAGGCTTGCCAAAATATCTATTAAGGAAAGGCGTGATGAGGTATTTTCCAGCTTTTCAAAGTATTCAGAAAGTTCTTTAAAAGTCATATGAGTAGGATTTTATATTAATACCAGATAGATAACAACTTAAACAGATTTATTTAATTCTGCTTGTGGTGAGATTTTTTTATAGAGAGCTATCTTGTTCTCCCGCATAGGAAAATTTGCCAACATACCTCTGGTTATATCTTGGGGTTCTACCACTGATTTTAAGTCTGCTTGCTGACTCAAAAAATGATGAACTGCCTCCATCTCTTTGGGTGTAAAGGTAGTTAAAAACAAAAATCCATTTTCCGCTACTGCTTTTACTGAATTTTCTAATATTTTAACCCATTCTTCTCTCATAGTAATACCTCTAGGATCCACTTGTGGATTTCTTAGAATTACTAAATCCCACTGTCTGTTTCCAAAACTATTGGGATCTGTTGCATCAGCTTGGTGAAAATTTTCTGGAGGTATATCAGGGTTAAATAACCTTGTTCCTCCAACACTTTGTTTTTCAATTCCCTCAATTTCTACAGGCTTTTTAACTTCATCAAATATTTTTTTGAGCGACTTCAATTCTAATCCAAATCCACAAGCAACACTTAGTATCTTTACTGGTCCAGGGACTTCCTGTAACTCACTCGGTAAAAAATCCCGCCAAATTTTTTCGTAAGATATCTGAAACTCTCTAGTCGGTCCCTTCGATTCAATACTGGTTACGCCCTGTCTCTCTTGATTACCTGCATCCATCAGAATCTATTTTAAAACATACGTAGCTTTTTTGGTACCGCCCATTTTCTTAATTAAACCTTTTTGTTTTAAGAATTTAATCTCTCTTAAAACCGTATCATCTGAATAATCCGGAAAAATCTTTCTAAAATCTTTATTCATCATCGATTTATGCCGGTGCAGATACTCCATAATTATCATCTGTCTTTCATTTAACTCAACCTGTTCTCCTAGTTTATCTTTAACCCGGGCATCTGTAGAAATTCTTTTCACTCTCTCTTTGACCCTGTTTAGTTCTATGGCAACTCCTTCTACAAAATAATCCAACCAGGGTGTTAAAT
>DAHXOS010000008.1 GCA_027364775.1 bacterium | reverse complement strand
ATTTACCTCAGTCATAGACAAATCCGGGCCACCAACTATGTTAAATAACACCCCTTTTGCTCCTTCAATTGATACCTCAAGCAAAGGTGAAGCAATTGCCATTCTAGCTGCTGTAGCAGCTCTGTTTTCTCCGCCAGCTTGACCAATCCCCATCAATGCTGATCCTGCATTTGACATAATTGACTTAACGTCTGCAAAGTCTACGTTAATTAATCCCGGCATAGTAATTAAGTCCGAAATTCCCTGAACTCCTTGACCTAAAACAGAATCAGCTAATTTAAAAGCTTCCTGTAAGGTCATATTTTTATCAACCACTTCTAACAATCTTTGGTTAGGAATAACAATTAACGCATCTACTTTATCTTTAAGCAGTTCTATTCCTTCTTCAGCCACCATCATCCTTTTTGAGCCTTCAAAAGCAAAAGGCTTAGTAACAACTGCTACAGTTAATGCCCCGCTTTTTTTGGCAACAGCAGCAGCAACCGGTATAGAACCTGTACCTGTTCCTCCTCCCATACCTGCTGTTAAAAAAACCATATCACCATCACCTAAAACATCTTCCAATTTTTGAGTTGACTCCTCAGCTGCTTGCCTTCCTACTTCTGGATCTCCTCCAGAACCTAAACCGCGGGTTAAAGCTTCACCAATTTGAACCTTTGTTGGGGATTGGTTCCCAAGCAAAGCCTGAGCATCAGTATTAACAGCTACAAATTCCACTCCTTGAATTTGTTGGAGAGTAATCATAGAATTTAAGGCATTAGATCCACCACCACCTAAACCTACTACTTTAATCTTCGCGAAACGTTGAACATCTGGTTTTATAAGCATAAATTTATTTTCTAATTTTGTTCATAAATTTAAGCTTGAAAACTCGTTTTCAAGCGATGCTTTCAAACTTATTTATAAGCATAAATTACTCAATTTGCAGGCAGTGTAACACACGTATTAGGTATGGTCAACTATATCTAAATCAGGGTAGGAACGATTTAAGCAAGTCGGTTACTTTTTGGGTGACAGCTTTAATTGGTAAGCCTTTCCCAAGTACTGGCAAACTCATCTCAGCAGACCCACCAGAAGACTTCGCTCCATATAGCAATAATCCGGCTGCTGTTGCAAATGCAGGAGAATCAATCTCATCGGTTAACCCGGTAAATCCTTCAACTTTTCCCAGTCTGGCAGGAAATCCAAGCACAAACTTTGCCTGATCCAATAAACCAATTGTTGTGGATGAGCCACCGGTAATAACCAAACCTGAAGGTACCATCGCTCCAAATCCACTTTTTTTAATCTCCTTACCCACAAATTTAAAGATTTCCTGGACTCTAGGTTTAATAATTGACTCTACAACAGCTTTTCTGGAAATTTTTTGAATATCCTCGCTAATTCCTAAAGACTTAACATCCAGTATCTCTTCATCTTTCTTTTTATCTAATTTAGAGCCTACCTCTTTTTCCTCAGGAAAAGTTGGGGCTTTAGGTATTCTTGATAACCATTGTTTAATCTTTTCGGCTGATTCCAATGATACCCTTAAACCGACTGCAATATCAGAAGTAATATGTCTTCCACCTAAAGGAATAACCGAAGAGTAAGCCACAGCCCCATCTACAAAAATTACAATATCAGTAGTTTCACCACCTATATCAACCAAAACTACACCTAATTCTTTTTCAGTATCAGACAATACCGAATAAGATGAGGCAATTCCAGAAAAGATTAGTTCATCAACGTCAATTCCGACCATACTTATACATTTTGCTAAATTCCTCATGGAGGTTGTTGAACCGGTTACAATATGAGTATCTGTCTCAAGCCTTATCCCTGTCATTCCGATTGGATCATTAATACCTTCTTGACCGTCAACGGTAAAAGTCCTGGGTATTACATGAAGAATCTCTCGGGAAGCAGGTAGAGCAATTGCCCGGGCTGCATCATTAACTCTTAATACATCATTTTCTTTAATTTCCCCACCTGCTTGCGCAACTGCTACAACAGCATGAGAATTAATGCTCTCAATTTGAGGTCCCCCAGTAGAAATAAAAGCAGAAGAGACTGAAAAACCTGCCATTCTTTCAGCCGATTCAACAGATTCAGTAATTGAATTAACCGCTGCTTCTATATCAACGATTTGACCTTTTTTTACTCCTCTGGATGAGGTTGCTGCTACTCCAATTAAGTTAATTTGATTAGCTTCCGTAACTGTTGCAATTAATGTTGCTATTTTTGAAGAACCGACATCTATACCTGCGATAACTTTATCTTTTGCCATTTTTACATTCTACAAAAGAGAGCTTTTTCATCTTTTGCCTTTTTATTTTGAGTATCTTACCACAGGTTTATCAAATCGCAGATTTATTATCTCGATTTGCTTCGATTTAGGACTTGTAGCAGAGATCTCTCCTGAGTTCATTTTAGCTTTCAGCAGGATCAGTTGTAAAGAGGCGAATTGGGTATTTAGGTTGCGGTCTAAGCCAAAAACTAACTTTGGTTTTGTGTCTATTAATAATTTATCTCCTTCAACTTTTACAGTGTTTATATCCATAGGTATTTGTTTGATCCTTTCAATTAACTTAATAATCTCTAACGCCTTTCCTTCTAAAATAACCTTTCCTAAAGTAAGTTCATCAGTTGCATCATAAATTATCTGAAGATTTTGATCATCTATATTTTTTGCAAATAGCATTCCTTGACTATCCATGGCAAAAGATGTTCCAGCTGAAGCTTCAGTAACAGAAAAATCCGGATATTTTAAATTAGCTGCCTCAGAAGATGCTGTGGCTTCAGCCACTGCTATCAAGGAATCTAAGTTTTGGCTTTCAGTTTTAATGACTTTGGCAATAGGGACTCTTTGCTTTATTTCTACTTCTAATTTATTTAGCCCTGATCTTTTTATATTAACTAACACCACACAATAGTACTTTTTCTTGATATCTTTTTCTAATTGAGTACTATTAATAAAAAATGTATTTTTAATTTGGCTTTTTATTCTTTGGGTAATTTCATCATTCTCAACACAAGTCAACTTGTCTACATTAATTTTAATATTTTTTACTTTTAGTGACTCATTAATAAACTTAATTAAAAAAATTAAAATTATTACACCAAAAAATAACAAAAATACTTTTTTATATCTTTTAATTAAAGGTATACTATTTTTTTGAGTAGACCTATGAATAAAACGCCGGCGATTTTTAAACATCTTTGTCTGAAAGAATTAAAAGTTCCTGCACAATTTTTTGAGCTGCATTTAATACCACTACTCCTTTTGCATTTTTAGACCTGTTTCTTATTTGTTCATAGTCTTTAAAAGTATTACTAATTTCTTCAAACAGTTTATTTTCATTTAAACTATTTTGATTCATATAAATACAAAGACCTTTGCTTTCAAAGAACTTTGCATTAACTGTTTGCTCATCTTTATAAATAAATGGTATTGGAATAACTATAGCCGGCACCCCAAAGTAAGCAATTTCTAGTAAAGTATTTGCACCAGCTCTGCTAATTATTAAATCTATTTTTCTATAAATATAGCTCATATCTATAGCATCGATCCACTTTGTAACAAAATATCTTTCAGGATATTTAAGTTGATTTCTACTTTGAACTAAGATTTCATAATCATTAAATTTTGAATCCCCGGTTTGATGGATTACTACATAATTTTCATTCAACTTCAACAGTAAATTTTTTATTTTTTCATTAATAAGATGCGAACCTTGATTGCCACCAGTTACCAAAATTGTTTTTAAATTTTCTTTCTTTGCAAGTAAAAATAAATCCTTTATTCCTTTTGAGGAAATTGATACTTCCATAATTTCTTTTCTAAATGGATTTCCGGTAACTACAATTTTAACTTTTGGGAATGTATATTCTCTATCAAAAGAAACAGCAATTTTATCAGCAAAAAATGAACAAAAGGAATTAGCAAGCCCTGATACTAATGTTTGTTCATGCAATAAAATAGGTTTTGATAACAACCAGCCCGCAAAAACAACGGGTACCGAAGTATATCCACCAAAAGATAAAACTACATCAGGATTTTCTGTCAGGACAATAAAAAAAGCTTGAATAAAACCAACTGGAATTTTTAATAAAGATAAGATGGTTTGAAATTCAGCTACTCTTCTAACTCTACCAGCAGTTAAAGAAATAAACTTTACACCCAGTGAAGGCAAGATTTGAGATTCAATGGAAGGAGACTTGTCACCTTCACGGGTATATTTTCTACCAACATAAACTATTTTGTTATTTCTATCCTTTAAAAGTTCCTCTATTACAGCTTGAGCGGGCGTAAAATGCGCACCGGTAACTAATACCTTCATTACTTAATTTTACCTCATTTAAGCTTAACTCTGGTAATAGTGAACTTTAAGGATAGTTAGAGCAGTTAATAAATTCTTTAAATCTTAGATGATTTGGAAATATTTAGTAGAATTCCAACTGCCACTAAATTAGCAAGTAGTGCTGATCCACCGTAGGAGATAAAGGGTAAAGGTACACCGGTTAATGGAATTAAAGAAACCATAGCTCCAAGATTTACAATAGTTTGAACTCCCAACCAAGAAGTTAAACCAAAAGCAAGTAACCTCCCAAATGGCTCATAAGTATGTTCGGCAATTTTAAAACCCCTATAAACTAAAAATGATATTAAACAAATTAAAAAAGTTGCACCAATAAAACCAAATTCTTCACCAATTATTGCAAAGATAGAATCAGTTGTAACTTCTGGAATATACTCAAACTTTTGTCTAGATTGTCCTAATCCTAAACCAAAGATTCCCCCACTCCCTAAGGCAATTAAAACTTGCGAGATTTGATAAGAGTATCCTTGAGGATCAGAAAAAGGATCTAAAAAAGCTAATATTCTTTGCTTTCTATAGGTGGATGAAAAAGTAAAAATTAAAAATGAGATTAGTGATATTGGAGCTAAACCAATAAACATATATAGAGGACCATTAGCAATAATATACATTGCAATTGAAGTTAAAAAGAATACAATCGTTGAACCTAAGTCCTTCTGTAATCCTCCTATTATGACGCTTATTGTAAATAGAATAATTGCAAATGGGCCAATTTTAAATTTGCTTGTTCTCTCTTGAGAAGATCTCTCAAAAAGTGAAGCAAAAAAAATAATTGATGTTAACTTTACTATCTCTGCTGGTTGAACAGATACCGGACCTATCTTTAACCAGCGGTGAGCACCTCCAGCAGATATTCCAAGACCGGGAATAAAAACTGCAAGCAATAATATTACAGAAAAAATAAAAAAAGGCAATGCTATTTGACGTAGATGTTGATAAGAAAACCTGGAAAAAAAGAATAAACTTGCTAAACCCAAAACCATCCAAATAAGTTGTTGTTTAATGTAAACATACTTATCACCATAATCCTTAAAAGCCTGCACAACAGATACATCATAAACAATAATCAAACCAACAATGATTAATCCAAACACCACTAGCAAAAGTTGATAGTCTAAATTTTTATTAGTTTGACTAGATAATCTTTGGGCAACCTTACGCATTTTAATGAGACAATAGAGACAACCATAAACCAATTATTGCAAAAACAGCTCCCGCAAGCCAAAAACGCATCACAATTTTTGGTTCTTCCCAACCTATATATTTAAAATACATATGGATTGGAGCCACCGGTAATAATTTTCTCTTAAAGATTTTTTTAGAAAAAATCTGTATTAACGATGAACCAACTATAATGATATATACTCCACCTATAATACCGAGACCCAAAATTTTCCCACTTAACAATCCAATTACTGCTAGAGTTGCACCAAATCCATAAGCTCCGGCATCTCCCAAATAAACCCTTGCCGGAAAGACATTAAAATAAAGATAGGCCAAAATAGCTCCTATCCAAACACCTACAAATACAGAAATAGTCAGATTAAAAACTGCATTAGCTAAAACCAAAAATGCAAATAAACAGATCATAAGTAAACCAGTTGATAATCCATCTAAACCGTCTGAAATATTGTAGGCGTTAGCAAAAGCTATTATTAAAAATGCAGAAAGTGGAATATACCAATAACCCAAAATAACATTACCAATTAAAGGGATAAAAATGTTATTTAAACCCAAGGAATAAAAAAGCAACAATGAAAGCACAGAAGCAAAAAGTATCTGCAACGCTAAAATATAACGGCCCCTAAGTCCTTTATATTTACCATCTTGAGAAAACGACAATTTCTTTGCATCATCTAAAAATCCAATTAAGCCAAATGATAATAGTGAAAAGATTAAGATATAAAATTCATTATCCATAGGGTAATTAGTAAACTTTAAAACCAAAAAACTTAAAATTGAGACAACTGGAATTAACAACAATCCACCACCAATTGGCGTCTGGGAATCTTTTCCTACTAATAATAAATGATGAATTGGAGTATCAGCATTTAGAAGTTCATTTTGCTGAGACAGCTTTTCATTTTTAAAACTACCTTTTTTCTTTAAATAAAATAAAAAATCAATAAAAGGCACGAGTAGTAAACTAGTTACAGCAAAAGATATTAATATTAAACCTAAAAGTTGAGTCATACTTTATTTTTAACAATCTTTTTTACAACTTCATCTAATCTGTTTGATCGCGCTCCTTTAACTAAAACAACATCACCTTTTGCAAGTATTTTTATTAGTTGACTTACCAGCTGAGGATTTTGCTGATTAGTTAACAACCGTTCCTCTATAAATCCCAACTTATTTAATTCATCTACTAAATATTTTGTATCACCCGGACCTAAAAAAACTAAGTCAACTTTATCATTGTATATTTTGCGGGCTATTTCACGATGCATTTTTTCTGTATAACTACCTAACTCTTTCATCTCCCCCAATACCACAATTCTTCGTCTGGCTGGGATATGATTCAAAACCTCAAGCGCTTCCTCAACAGCAACAGGTTGTGCGTTATAAGTATCATCAATAATAACCGAACCATTATACCCAGGTAATGCCTCCATTCTATGTTCTATTGGTTTAACCTTTTCCAAGCCTTTCTTAATTGTTGTAAGAGTTAATCCCTCTGAGATACCCAATGCTGCTGCAGCTAGTAATGGATAAACCTGGTGCTTACCCAATAAGTCAGATTCTATTAAGACTCTTTCTACACCATAATTTAATTCAAAAATGGTTTTAAGGTTTTGAATCTTTATATTCCCTGCATATACATGACAATGTTTAGGATCTATACCATAATAAATAACTTCAGCTTCTGTTTTATCGGCCAGCTTTCTAGAGAAAGGGTCATCCCAATTTAAAATTAAAGCTCCAGATTTAGGTAAATAGTTAACAACTTTTCCTTCTTCTTCAAGGACTTGTTCCAAAGATCCTAAAAACTCATTATGTTCATAAGATAATTTAGTAACAATTACTTTATATGGTTTAACAATATTTAAATAAAATTCCATTTCTCCCGGTAACTCTATTCCTAATTCTAAGATAACTTTTTTAATATTGGGCCTAACCCGAAGTAAGGTCATTGGAAGATTGAAAATCGGATCTAGGTTGGTGGCTTGTTTATTGGTTTCGGTAGATGAGATAGTTAAAAACTTTTGAGCTAAAACTTCCCTAGCAGCAACGGCGGTTGTTGTTTTTCCTACTGCTCCAACTACAGCTATAATTTTTTGCTGAGGAATTAATTTAGCATATTGTTTGGCCATAAATAATCTAGCCAAGTGCCCTTGTTTTTTTATGGGATTTACATTCTTCCAAATTGGATGGGAGCCTACATCGATCATGTTTTGATTATAACGCATCGCGTTACAGGAAGCGATGAGACAATAAAGTTAATTAGTTTTTTCCGCTTTAATCTTAATTACTACAGAAAGAATTACCTGTTTTAGTGAATTTAAATTAGCCATATCTATTGTGATAATTTCTCCATCTTCCCAAACTCTTATTTGTTGAACAATATCTATTAGATAAGGATTTAGGCTAATTGAACCCCCTATTGTTGCTTTTAAAGAATCTACGTAAGCAAACTCCTCTAAATTATTTGTTACTAGAAATTTATTCAGTTCTTCAAAAGTTACTCCTGACTCTACCTCAACCATTGCTTCTTCTAATCCAATTCCATTAATACCAACCTTCCCTTTAATACTAGCTATTCTTATATTTCTGGCCCTATTTTTAATAACTAAACCAGCTATTTTTTGATTTGAAATTTTAGTGCCACTTCCTATAACAAAGGTTGGAATACCAAGCTCATAAGCAATTTCTAAAGCCTTTATTAATTCCTTTAAGTTAGTTGCTATATATAAAGATTGAGCTATAACTAAGGATTTTGTAAAAGTGTAGTAACGGAGTGACTCTTGAAATTTAATCCTATCTAAAGATTTTGCAAGTAAATTTAACTTATCTTTCATTAAGTGCTTTTTCTACTGCCTCTTTATCAGACCAAGGTAATTCTTTCCCTTTATAATTCATCGATTTTTCATGTCCTTTACCAAAAATAGCTATAGTATCCCCTCTTTTTGCTAAAGAAATTGCTAATTTTATTGCCTTAGCACGGTCAGGCTCTTTATATAAATTTTCAGAATTAAATGAATTACTCGCAATATCATTTATAATCTTCATACTATCTTCAAATCTTGGATCTTCATCAGTAAGTATAGTTATATTTGCTAACTTCGCTGAAATTCTACCCATTACAGGACGCTTTTCTTGATCTCTCTCTGATGCAGCTCCAAATACAGAAATTATTCTTCCCTTACTATTTTTCTTTAATGAATTCAAGGCATTTTCTAAAGCATTTGGAGTATGCGCAAAATCAATAATAATTTTTAAACCCTTATTGTTTTTAATTTCCTGCATTCTTCCTTCTAAATTTTCAAATTTATTTAATATATCAATAGATTTTTTAGCATCCAACTCTAAAATAGTTGCAACTGATAAAGCTGCCAATGCATTTGATATATTATAGTTACCGGGAAGCTGAAGTTTTAATTTAAATTGTTTATTAGTAACATCTGCTTTGTCTGATATTGAATAACTCACAACTTTACCTTTTGATAAATTTCTTAATCTATCAAAGTTTTTATCATCTTTGTTTAAAACTGCATATTGGGAATTCTTAATTAAAATTGCTTTTGCATTTAAATAGTTTTCAAAAGTTTTATGGTAATCTAAATGGTCATGAGTGATATTTGTAATAACTCCAATATTAAAATTTATACCCCATGTTCTAAATTGAACCAAACCTTGCGAAGTTACTTCTAAAACCAAATACTCACTGCCAGCTTCTTTGGCTTGTTTAATATACTTTTGTAACTCAGAAGCTGGAGGATTGGTTACATGAAATCCTGTTTCATATTCTTTATCTCCTATTACCGCCTTAATTGTAGAGATCATTGATGCTTTTAAACCAGTATTTTTTAAAAGTGCATAAATCATATGTACAGTCGTTGTCTTACCATCTGTACCTGTGACACCAATTACTTTTAAACCTTTTGACGGGAAACCATATTTAAAATTTGCCAGCACTGCCGTTGGCAAATGTTTACCATAATTAACTGCACTATTTGGAATTATTTTTCTAATTGTTTTTAAGCTCATAATCTCAGAGTATACCAATTACTAAAGCTGCGGAGCAATTCCATATAAATTAAATATCTCTTTTGAAATTTCAAAAAAGGTAGGAGCTGCAGTTTCCGCTCCAAAAATTAATCCTGTAGGCTCAGTATATCTGACTAACATTACAAACTTAGGATCATCAGCCGGTGCAAAGCCCACAAAAGAAGCAACAGTGTTACTGGCGTCATATTTTCCTGCGACAGGAATTTGTGCAGTTCCGGTTTTACCGGCTATCTTATAGCCTTTAGGTTTAAAAAATTTGGCTTCTCCCTGATCGACCGCTTTAACCATCATTTCTGTAATAGTTTTGGCCGTCTCTTCTGTAATGGGACTGTCAATAATCCTTGGTTGAACTTTAAAAATATTATTACCGTCTATAATTTGAGAAACCACATGTGGTTCCATTAGACGGCCACCGTTTGCAATAGCTGAAACAGCCCTTACAAGTTGTAGTGCACTTACTGAAATTCCTTGACCAAATGAACTAGTAGCCAAATCAATTTCCTTCCAATCTTTTTTGGGACGTAATTCCGGAGAAGATTCATCCTGTAAATCAACTCCTGTTGTTTCACCAAATCCAAATTTCTTAATATAAGAATACATTTTTTCTATACCTAACTTATTGGCCACAAACACCATACCAGTATTATCTGAGTTGATAATTACATCAGTCATAGTAGAATTAGCCCGGTATTGATTGTTCCAGGTTCTAATTGTAAAACCACCTAAATCTAATGGTCCTGAACAAACATCACACTTTGTATCAGGTTTTACTAAATTCTCATTAATCCCTGCTGCCATAACTAAAACTTTAAAAGTAGACCCAGGCTCATAACCATCAGCAGTGACCGGATTTTTGTAAAGTTCTTTGGGATAGGCCCAAGATAATCTCGGATCATAAGATGGATAAGAGGCCATGGCTAAAATATTGCCTGTTTTTGGTTCCATAATAACTACAGATCCTGATTTAGCACCATACTTTTCGACACCTTTCTTAATTTTTTGTTCAGCTACATATTGAATAGAACGGTCTATATTTAAAACTAAAGTTTTACCGGGTTTGGGGCTTCGGTTTAAAAATTTACCTATTAAGATTGGTAACCCTTGAGCATCTTTTTCTTGAGTTAATATTCCCTTTTTGCCTTTTAGTTCTCCGTTATAGTAACCCTCTAACCCAAAATATCCTGTATCATTTCCATAGATATCCGAACCGATGAATCCTAACAAATGGGCCGAAGATGACGCTTCAGGATAGAATCTTCTACTACTTTCATCAAAACCGATACCCACCAGATTTAAATCTTCCAATTTCTTTCTGGTCTCTAAATCCACTTTTTTAGCTAAACTCACCCAACTTAAATTTTTTGATATTTTTTGATATATCTCATCTTCGATCTTTTTTTGTTGCTGCTCGGCTGTTTCTTCCTTAACTTGGGAGGAATTAGTAGCTTCAATTTTTTTAGGCATGAGTTTTAAAGTATTTTGCTGATCTTCCCAAAAAATTAATGCCACTTTTTTAGCAAACTGTCTCCTATATTCAGATTCTGTTCCTAACCCTTTTAAATTTTCTGTTAACATCTTTTCCTTAGTCTGAATAAGGATGGGTTCTGCAAATACTAAAAATGATGGCTCAGAAGAGGCAAGCACAGTTTTATCCTTAAATAAAATCTCACCTCTTATACCCACAGCTTCTTGAGTTAAGGTTCTTTGAGACTCGGCCTTTGCGGTTAGATCATCAGATTTTAAAATTTGCCAATAGCCCAGTCTTAAAACTACTAGAAAAATACTTATAAAATAAAATGTTTTTATTAGTCTAAGGCGCATCTTAATTTAAGGATAACAGATTTAAGCCTTAATTATTTAGTGCTAGGCTGGGAAGTTGGAGTGATTCAATAGACTGGATTTTTTGAAAACCTAAATTTATAGATTGTTGCTCAGTTTTATCCAAAGATGAGCTTTCTGCTATCTTATTAGCCCAAACTTTGTTTTCCAAAATAAGCACTCTTTTAGTCTTTTCAAGCTGATTAATTTGTTCCCCATAAGTTGCTAGCCTATTAGTAGCCCATATTTCAACTAATGCCAGAGGAATTAAAACCAGGATAAGGAACATTATAATTTTCTTTTTAGAATAAGCTTTTAGACGGTTCATCTTGTTTTCCTAACAATATTTTTTTTCCGTCTTTACTGCTCCAAATTTCAAAATGATCACCTGCTCCAATGATCCATACCTCTTTTTCAAAATTTACCTGTTCTATAAACTCCTGTGGCAAAATAAATCTCCCCTGAGCGTCTAACACGCACTCCTCTGCTCTGGAAAAAAATATTCTTCTTTTTTCTCTTCCCTCAACTGTCGAAAGAGGAAAATTCAAGATAATTTCAGCTTGTTTTTGCCAATTTTTACTATCAAATCCCCATATTTCACCATCAAACCCTAAAATTATAAAAAATCTATCCTTATTATCTAATTCCTTACGGAATCTCTTCGGTAATATTAGTCTATTCCTACCACTAAAATAAGTTTTAAAGCTACCCAAAAACATAATTCTTGGGCAGTTTCACCATCTTTATCTATTTTGAACTATTTGAAAAATAACGTCAAGAGATCAATTCTTATTTGTGGAATTATTCACCAAAACGGTAAAGACTCCTGAAGACTTTGCTTTAGCGCTTATCTTTGAACCTTCAACTTTAGAATCTAAAATATCCCACTGATTTTTTCCTTCATCATACCTTGCCAGTTTTGCATCACTTGGAAGGTTATCAATAGTTACAATTGTTACATCCCCTTCCGGGTAAACTTTAGTTTCAGGAATATTAAATCCATATACTTTTCCTTGAACTTTTTTACCATTAGGCAATTTTGGTGCCCCTGATAAATCATTAACTATTGAATAGCCTATCCTAGCTAAATCAAGATTAGAACTAGTGGAAGTTTTACCTGCGTCAGTTAGCAAAGTTGTTTTATAAATAAAATTACCGTCTCCGGAAGTAATTACCCCCAAAGCCACATCAGGGCGCTGAAAACGCCACTGTGTCACCATCCTGTAAATCTTATTACCCTTTTGGATTTTAAGCAATAAAGTACCATTTTCAACATTTGGATCAAAAACACAATTCTTAATACTATAAGTATTAACAGTTGAACAAGTTCCAAATAAAATCTCTTGGGAATATTCATTCTTCTTATTGTTAGTATTTAATTTACCCTGCACTCCTCTATCAATACCATTTGATTGATAAGTTAACTCATAAGAAACTGATTCATAAGATAAAACTCTTCTAATATTAAGGATCAAGGCGTTACCATCTCTTCTTGGATAAAGCAAAGCATAAGGTCCTTCAGGATCAAAAGGTAAATCAACCTCTTCCAAAGGGGCTTGCTGTACTTTATTTCCAGTTAATACTTTAAACCCAAAAAATCCTCCAATTAGGAGTAAAAGTAACACCACTATTAACCCTAAATTGGTCCTATTAGAAAAAAAGAGAGATAATTTATTTTTTAAGGACATTCATTAAATCATAAGGGTTTTTAAGAAAAAAGCAAATATTAAGTTTGAATCTTTTTTTGTAAATATTCTTTTAAATCAGAAATTTTAACCCTTTCTTGTGTGGCAGTATCCCTGTCTCTAACTGTTACTGCCTGATCTTCCAAGGAATCAAAATCAACAGTTATGCAAAATGGGGTACCTATTTCATCTTGAGAGGCATACCTTTTACCAATATTACCTCTATCATCCCAGGCTACCATCATATCCTGTCTTAAATCCTGATAAATTTTTTTGGCTTTTTCAATCAGTTCAGGTTTGTTAGCCAATAATGGAAAGACAGCAGCCTTATACGGCGCAAGTTTAGGAGACAAACTCAACCATAATCGGTCATTTTCCTCTTTATATGAATCTATTAATAATACCAGCATCAGCCTGTCAACGCCTCCGGAAGTTTCTATATCCCATGGTGTATATTCTTCATTAGTTTCCATATCTTTAACTTTGAGATTTTGTCCTGAATATTCCTGATGCCTTGATAAATCCCAGTCTCCACGATTGTGAATTCCCATTAACTCATCAAAACCCCAGGGGAATTCATACTCAATATCTGTTGCAGCCTTAGCGTAATGAGCTAACTTTTCATGGTCTTTGTACCTTAACTTATCCTTCCTGATCCCCAAAGAAATTATAAAATCCATTCTATTTTGTTTCCAATAATCAAACCATTTCTCTCCTTCTTCCTTTTCTGGTTTAATATAAAACTGGGTTTCCATCTGCTCAAATTCTCTATCCCTAAAAATAAACCCACCTGGGGTAATCTCATTCCTAAAAGCTTTTCCGATTTGTGCAATTCCAAATGGAATTTTTACTCTGGTTGAATCCATAACATTCTTAAAATTTACATGTACGCCATTGGTAATTTCTCCCCGCAAATATGCTTGAGATTCTTTTCCCTCTATCACCCCTAAAAATGTTTTAACAAGCAGATTAAAGTTTTGCGGATTAGTCCATTCAACTTTCTCTCCTTTATGAATTTTTTCATGATCTGCTATCTCATCTGGTTTATCTTCCCTAAAACGTAAATGACATACTTTGCACTCAACAAGAGGGTCAGTAAAAGCTTGGGTATGACCTGAAGCATCCCATGCTTTTGGATTCATAATAATAGAAGAATCAATTCCAACCATATCATCTCTTAGCTGGACCATCTCTTTCCACCAAAGATCTTTAATATTCTTTCTCATTAAAACTCCTACCGGACCGTAATCCCACATACCTTGAATTCCTCCATAGATTTCAGAACCGGGGAAGATAAAACCCCGTCTCTTGCAAAGGGCTACAATTTTTTCCATTAATTTTTCATCTTGAACCATGGGCTTATTGTATCAGAAGAAAACTGAACTTTCACTTCTTAATTTTTCATCACCTTTAAATTTTAACTATGTTTTAAAGTATTCTTTAATTGCTATAGCTAACTATCTCCACTCTTTATTTTTCTCATAACCTGCACACTTTTTAAATTGGACTCTAAAATCTTTTCTATGTATTGCCGTAAAATACGCTCTAAAGCTCCTGCTTGCTCCTCGTTTAAACTTATCCTTTCTATCTGTTCCCAAGAGCTAACCTCTAAATTATCTAAAATAGCTTTAAGCCTAGGGTCTAAATCCCTTACAGCATCTACCGACCAAAACCCTAAAAGTGCCAGTAGTTTAATCTCAAAACCCCTGATAAAAATTTGCCGGGGATTTTTTTCTAAAATATGTAGTGTTGCAAGTGTTAATTCATATAGTTGGTAATTTTTTTGTTCATCTGGAACTAATCTGTCTATTAATTCCAGAATATGAAAAGCTGTTGTGGAAAGGGTTAGGTTTTCTTTAATTATGGGAAAAGTTTCTATACTCTCGGCTTCTGATAAAGTATAATTCTTAGCTTTAAATAGGTGCATCTTAACCCGGTTTAATACCTCTATATTTCCTGCTCTTCTGGATGTTATTCTCCTAACCCCTTTTGCAATAATTGAGATTTTGCCATACCTATCAGTTAAGGCAGTTAATACCCGGTCTGCTTCCCCAAAATTAATTCTTTTTAAGATTATCCCTTCAGTGGTAATAGTAGGCATATCAGGAGTGTAGTACTAATTTGTAAGAGTTACAATCTAAATATCAAAACGTCATAAACTTCAAGGTAACATCATTAAGATTACCATTTTTAAATTTAATAGGTTTCTTCTCACCATCCTTATTAGTTATAAAAATATCGGCATTTGTGTAAAAAACTTCCGGATTTTTGTCAAGGTAATAATTTAATATATTTGATACCTGGGAGGGATCTTTCACGGAATCAGCTATTCTTGCAAATTGATTATCTCTTAGACTTACTCCTTTAATACTAAGTGCCTCAATTATCCCTTGCTCCTTCAATGCAGGATCTAAATAACCTACATATCTAGGAAAGTCATCAGGAATAGTAGTAGCCAAAGTTGCAGATATTTCTCCGCTGCTTTTACTAGTTACAATTGATAAAGAATTAGTAGATTTTCCACGATCATACATAAGCCTTGGGATAATATATACTGTTTTACCCTCAGCCCGTTCTGCCAGTACTTCCCCTTCCTTACCAGTAAGTTTAGAGAAAGGAATACCTTTTTCTTCAATACTGATTTTGCTTTCGGGATTAAATCTTGGATAAAGATAATCCCAATTCCATACTAATCTCCACTCTCCATAAACTTGTTTAAAGCTCAATACCTCTTCTCTTTCAATCTCACCATATTTTGTAAAATACCGGAAATTATACTTAAGTTTTGCTTCCTTATCAAATCTCTTTGCTGGTGCAACTTTTACTTCAATTTTCCTGGTATTTAGGCTCTCAAAAAAGTTTTCACTTGTTTTTATAAACTCTGCTTCATTAATCAATTGTCTTTGTTGAGGATCAATTGAGCGATAAAGTTCCCTATAAGCACGTGTTGATAAAAATCGAGCAACTGCTTCCGAATGTCCTATAAGCTGATTAGTACTATATAGATTAAACAAGGAGAAAATATTTAATAAGATAATCCCAATTAGTAAAATTTTATATTTTTTGAGTATATAAACTATTAATAAAACCAAGAAAGGCACCATTTGAATTAAGTACCGGGGTGAAAAAGGAATAACCGTGTTAACACCCAACATAATTATAACAACTGCTGAAACATAACAGATCTTTAAATCCACCTTTTTAATTCCATAAACTAATCCGACAACTGCTGCAATAACCCCCAAAGGCGCAACTATACTCCATTCACGAATTTGAATATTTAGTTTAGCAATCTCAATATTTGGTAGATTTGCTAAGAATATATTCTTCCACTGACTTAAGTGGTCAACGTTTACTATACCTGAAGAATAAAAATCGAATACTTTTTTATGTAATCTAAGCCAGGGAATGGGGTTTGGATGCCTAATAAAATACTCAAAGAATGCGATCAAGTAGCCTACAATTACAGAGATTGGAAATATAAAAAAATTAATCAAACGCCCTTTATGTACTGAAATTAGCATTATACAAACCAAAATAATAAAAGGCGTATATACTCCTAGTTTTGTTCCACTTGCTATCCCTAAAAATAGACCTGCTAAAATTAAATCTATTCTTTTTTTATCTGTAAGAAATCTACTCATAAAAGTACCATGCAAGAGATAAAAGAATAAATAAGGTAAATCTAACATGGTCTCTCTTAACTGAGTAGAAAAAAGTGGTGTTGTTACAAATAATAAAGTTGCTAGTAGACTAAATATAGTTTTATCTAATATTTTATTTGCAAAATAAAAAAATAAGGGTACAGAAAGTAAGTAAATGAGGACAGTTGTAATAAATGGATTAGCGAAGTATTTTTCTGCTAGACCGTAAAGGTATTTACCGAAAGGGGGAGTTTCATACTGTAAATCAAAAGGATTTTCTCCTTCAACCAACCTATAACCTACAAATTGATATAGTATTCCATCGGAGATTCCACGAGTACTTTGAGCGACATTATATTGAGAATTATAGTACCAGTTTTCTAAATATTCACTTTCAAATTTATAATAAAAAATAGCTCTATAAAAGTAAAAATTAATCACAACAGCGAGGACAATTAAAAAGAAGATAAATTTATTAGATGAGCTCACTTAACAATCATATTATCTGATAGTTTAAAACACAATAATTAGTACTACAATGGAATGTTTATGTTTTTATCAAAAGCTAAATTAAAGTCTGTCTTTTTTTTGCCGTTAACTTTGATAGTATATTTAAAATCTTTGGTACCCGGCTGTTTTTGAACTAAAAGTGGCCATTCTTTACCCGATTGTGAAATTGGAACATCATATTCGAATATTAAAGTCCGGGAGTTTTGTGGTCTAATCTGGATAAAAGCCTCAAAAACAGTCTTCCCTAATTGATCCTCAATTGTAGTTACTTTAACATCTGAACCTTTAGAATTAATTAAACTTGAACCTTTAGGCACATAAATCCTTACATAATCACGGTTTATGCCATTTAACCAGGTGTTATAAGGTTGTGGATTACTGTAATCTATTGTTAATTTGTGACGAGCTTTACCATTTTGAGCAGGCGTTATATCTAACTCTACTTTTTCTTCTACATAAAGGTTAGACTTACCCCCGGCAAAATTAGAATCATTAATATTTAGGTAATCTGCCGAAGTTTGTCTTATCTCACCGGTCCAATTTAATTTAGACAGAGACTGTTGTAAGTCTTGGTCACGCATATAAAATATAATGTCTTTTTTATTAGCCAAGTTTACTCCGGCATTTATAAATAGCGGTAAATTATCAGAAGAGGCATTTAATGACCGGGCTAAAATTTGTTGCATTAGCGTACCCAAAACAGCTTTTCTATCTGCCTCACCTTTTTCAATAATTTGAGAATATCTTTCCAGTTCATAAATAACATTTGGACAATTACATCTTTTATCTAAATCAGCACTATATTTAGTACCAAAAACTTCAACTGGACCGGTAATAGCAATTAGACTTTCAACCACATAAGTATCAATTAAGATTATTCCATCAAATTTTGTACCTTCACCTAAATATGAGTATAGTCTTTCAAAGTCTCTCATTGAGGTAGGAACATCAGGTGACAGATTAGAGTCTCTCATGGACCAAGCGGTTCTAGGTTTACCGTTAGCTTCCGGTAAATATTTTACAATTGGATCTGGAGGGGTTAAAGGACAAATCTTGGATTTACGAACATTTAACAATTTCTCATCCAGCCTGTAAATATCATCTGAACTAGATGAAGATACACGTCCTTTATCAATTTTTAGAAATGCATAAGCGGTCATAAAACCACCTGTGGGCCGAAGTTCTTTGTCGTTTTGAAAGATTAACAAATAATTTTTTGCACTTGGTTCACCCAACGCCTTAGGCGCTTGCTCTATTATTGGCCTTGCTTCTGTAACCGCATAGGAAACACCTCCTATAAAATTCTTGGCTGTATTAACATATTCTCTTACCGGATATCTCCCAAATTTAACCGGATACTTATTTGGGTCAATATCTTTAACCTCTTCAGCTGCTTTTTTAAATTGAGGTTCAACTTTATCAAGTTGAGGAATTACTTTATTTAAAACTTTTACCCCCTGCGTGACACGGTCTATCCCGGAGTTAGCCTGGCCTGTAAACCCTAGCTCCTGTTTAAACGGATCTAAAGAGTCAGCCAAAGTTTGGCCGGCATCAAGCTCATAAGTTGCAGCTTTAGCAAAATGTTTTGCATCTGAATAAAATCCACCTAAGTAAGGAATCCAGCCAGCCCAAAAAAGCATGCTTAACGAGGAGTTTAGTTCATTAGACGCAACTTTCATCTCTTTAAGATTTGATCTAATTAAATCTAAATTTTCAGATTTTGCTCCTTCTGAAACTCCTTTTGCAGCTGTTTTTATTTTCTTTGAAGCTGATACTACCCCTCTAAGTGGGAAATAAATAGCTACTGCTAAGATTAAAAAGAAAACTAATATACTTAAAAAAAATTTCTTATAGCTTCTCTTTCGTTTGGAATAAAGTCTGGTGCGGTCAATCTTACGGTTAAGATTTGTAAATCCCATTGCTTAATTATGACAAAAACTGACTCTTTTTGACAAGTTTTAAATCGCCCCACGGCTCAATAGTACAGCAGGTATAGTTTTTAGAATCAACCAAATATCATAAAGGATAGATCTTCTTTGTACATATCTTGCATCCATTTCTACCCTTTTATCAAAATTTATTAATGACCTTCCTGAAACTTGCCACTCACCTGTTAAACCGGGTTTTGATGAAAGAATAATTTTTACAAACTCCCTGGAATTTGGATATTTTTTCTGCTGTTCTTCTAATTCAAAAGGGTAATAGGCTCTAGGACCTACTAAACTCATCTCACCTTTTAATATATTAAAAAACTGTGGCAGCTCATCTAAAGAAGTTTTCCTAATATACCTACCAACACTGGTGATTCTAGGATCCTCATCAATATCAAGCTTATATGAATTTTCTTTATATTTTTTAAGTAACTCAGGATTTTTCTGTAGTAGTTCATGAGCTCCTTGAACCATAGATCTAAATTTATACATTCTAAATAATTTGCCATCTTTACTGATTCTCATCGGTGTATCTGCTAAAACAGGTCCTTTAGAATTTAATTTAATAGCAATTGAAATAATAATTAATACCGGGGAGAGTAAAATAATCCCTGCAATGGATCCAAACACATCCATTACCCTTTTTGTAACATCATACATCATAAGGAATTAAACCTATCCTCTATTCTTCAACACTTCTTCAATTAAATCAAGCAACTGTTTTTTAAATTTTTCTTTGCTAAATTTAGCTGCATTATTAATACAATTTTGTTTGGAAAATTTCATTCTTTCAAATTTTTCAATTGCTAGTCCTAACAAATTGGAATCTTGTTCCTTAAAGAATATACCTGTTTTATAAGGAATAATTGTTTCTAATGCTCCTCCTTTTGCATATCCTATTACACATTTTCCAAAAGTTTGGGCTTCTAAGGGAGTCAGTCCAAAATCTTCTTCTGCTGTAACAATTAGAGCCTTACAACCGCCAAGCAATGAATAAAGTGTGGCATCTGAAACCGAACCCAAAAATTCTATATTACTTTTAGCGCTTAATTTAAGATTTAAAAATTCAGGTCCTGTACCTACAACCTTTAACTTTTTTCCGTTTTTATTAAATGCATCTACCGCTATATCTATTCTTTTATACTGATTTAATCTGGCAATAATTAAATAATAGTCTCCATCAAAAGGGATAACCTTATTATTTGTTTCAACAAAAGGCAATAACAATTTAGAATTTCTTTGATAAGTTAGTTCAATTCTTTTTTGACAGTTTTTACTACCGGCAAAAAAATAATCAACACGGCTTGAAAAAACTTTGTCACTTAACTTAAGAAAATTTTTTATCGGCGCGATTACTTGCGGAAATTTTTCACCTGAAAAATTCCACAAAAAACGGGGTGGCGTATGACAATAACATATATGAATTGTATCAGGTTTTGTGATGATCGCTTTTGCAAAACGGGTTGTTTGGGATACTACTAAATCATACTCGGAAAAATCAAACTGTTCAAAAGCAATTGGATGTAAAAAAAATAAAGGTTTGTAGAGGGATTTAATAAAAGGAATTTTTTGCAAAAAAGAGGTTTTTATTTTTCTATCTCTAAATTTTTCTTTTAAAATTTTATGATCCTTATTAAATAATGTTGTATAAATTGGTGCATCGGGAAATATTTCACTAATTCCGAGTAAAACTCTTTCAGCCCCACCCCACTGCATTAAATCATCATGAACTATTGCAACTTTCATTAACCTTTATTATGTCACTAATCTAATGTTTGTGACAATTATTGGTAATTTGTGTAAAATTCTTAATAAGATGAACTACTATCATAAGCCGGTTATGCCAACTGAATCTATTGAATACCTAAATGTAACACCAGGCTTTTGGTACATCGACTGTAATTTAGGTGGTGGTGGACACACTTCTAAAATCCTGGAAAAAGGCGGAAAGGTAATTGGTATTGATCTTGATAATGATGCCATTAGGGAAGTTGCCAAAAAATATAATTTGGAAGTTGTTAACTCAAAACGTGGCTTAAGAGCCTTTTCTGATAATCTAATACTTGCTCAATCAAATTTTGCAAATATAGATCAAGTTGCCTATGAACTTGACATTAAAGAAATAGCAGGAATATTTTTTGATTTAGGAGTTTCTTCCTTTCAACTAGAAACAGCACAAAGGGGTTTTAGTTTTAATTTGGATGCTCCATTAGATATGAGGATGGATCAATCTTTTGGTGCTACAGCAGCTGATCTGGTTAACGGTTTACATGAAAAAGAGTTAGCTGAACTTTTTTGGAAATATGGCGAAGAAAATTTTTCAAAAGTAATAGCTAAAAAAATTGTCGAAGTAAGAAAATCTAAAAGGATTGAAACAACAAATCAGCTTGCAAATATTATTTCTTCGGTCAGGAGAAAATCTCCTGTTGATAGAACTCATCCTGCAACCCGAGTTTTTCAAGCTTTAAGAATTGCAGTTAATGATGAAATAAATTCATTAAAAGAGGCACTTCCTAAAGCCTCTAATCTTTTATCTATAAAAGGGAGATTGGTAGTTATCAGTTTCCATTCATTAGAAGATAGGGTAGTAAAAAATTATTTTAAAAAGTTAGAAGATGAACAAAAAGCTAAAATACTAACAGGTAAGCCAATAGAACCAAGTGAGGAAGAAGTTAACATAAATCCCCGTTCCAGAAGTGGAAAACTCAGAGCAATAGAAAAAGTTAGTTAAGGCTTGTATAGATCTTTTGCGTTTTCTCGGACAAGTCTTTCCAGCTAAATTTCTTTACTCTTTTTGCACCATTCTCCTTTAGCAAAGTAGCTAATTTGGAATTGTTTATTACCTTCATAATTTTTTGTTGCATATCTTGATTATTTGATGGATTAAAATATAAAGCTGCATCTCCTCCAACTTCAGGAAGTGAAGCTTTATTTGAAGATGCCACTGGACATCCACAAGCAAATGCTTCTAAAAGCGGAATGCCAAAACCTTCTTCAAATGAAGGAAATACATATGCTTTAGCATTCTTATAAAAAGTAACCATTTCTTCATCAGTTAATCTACCGGTATAAATTATATCTTTATGATTAAATTCTTTTTTGATTCTTTGCCAAAAGTAATGATCATTTCCAGCTAAAACAAGTTGCAGATACTGAAGTCTTGATTTAATTTCCATAAATGCTTTAATTAAACCTTCAACATTTTTGTGAGGGTGTGCATTACCAATGTAAAAAATAAATGGTGGTTTCACATTAAATTTATTAAGAATATCATCCATTTCTTTTTTGGTAATTTTCTCATTTATTTCTAAAATAGATTTGTCTACTCCCTCCTCAGTTACAATAATTTTATTATTATCAACATTCCAAACATCTTTTAAATCATTCTTAACATAATTTGAAACAGTAATAATCTTTTTTGATTTTTTTAAACTTAACCAAAAAACAAAGCGATAAAATAACTGTTTAATAAAATATATTTGTGTACTATGAGTTGATGATCTTTGCATAGAAAATTTTTGATGAATTAAATCATGAATTGTAACAATAAAATTTTTAATATAAAAAACTGGGATATTAAAATGGGGAAAATGAACTAAATCTAATTTTAAGCTATAAAGTATAACAGGTAACTTAATTTGCTCTTTAAGAGTATACCATCTAAAATCTGCTAGAACTTTTTTAAAATTTTCATTAAATTCTACATTATCGTAATCTTTTTTTAAAAGTAAAATATAGTATTCATTTTGTTTATCAATTTCTTGTAAATTAGAAATTAAATTGCGTATATACCTTCCAATTCCAGCTTCAGAATACAGTCGTGCATCAATACCAATACGCATATTAAACAGTTAACTTTCTTTTAGCTAAAAACCACTTTAAATTTATTGCTAAATACACTAACCAGTTAATAAAAAAAGGGTAATTGTGGGCTAAATTTTTTTTATAAAAAATTTTCATTGTTGAGTAAAAATATCCAGTCATTTTTTGCCTGGTTTCAAGTGTGGCAGTTGATTGTTCTAATGAATGTTTTTTTAATCCTGTTGAAATTCCTTTATGATGTAAAACCTTAATTTCTGGAAAGTATATTATTTTATATCCTGCCTTTTTAATCCTAAAGCATAAATCAATATCCTCTGCATACATAAAATAATCCTCATCAAATAAACCAACCTTTTCTAAAACTGATTTTCTCGTTAATAAAAATGCACCGGTTATTGCATCAATTTCATGAATTTTTGTTAAGTCCAGATTGGTTAAATGGTAAAGGGAATCATCTTTAAAAACAAAATATTTAAACGAGGCCCATGGTGTTGGTAAACCCCTATGAGCGGTTAAATCTATTTTTCCGTTAGAAAGAATTATCTCCGGTGTGATTGCTCCAACATCAGGATTTTTATTCAGATAATTTACCAGGATTTTAAGATCTTCTTTTTTAACTTCAACATCAGGATTAAGTATCAATACAAGTTCGCTATTTATGTTTTTTAATACTTGATTATGGGCTTGACCAAAACCTAAATTTTGATCATTTAAAATAAAGTGGATCGGGTAAGTAAATTTAGTTTTTTTAACTAGTTCGATACTATTATCAACTGATGCATTATCTACTACCCAAACTTCTAAATTTATATCAGCAGCATCCAACTCTAAAGATTTTAAACATCTTAATAAATATTTTCCTGTATTATAGTTTACAATTGAAATAGTTAAATTAGTCATTTTTTACCTTTTTATATACCTCATCCAATTTTTCGGCAATTGCATCATAAGAATAATTTTCTTCTACTAATTTTCTGGCGTTATCAGCAATTTTTTTATAAAGATCTTTATCTTTTAAAATCCTGACTGTTTGTTTAGCTAAATTCTCTGACGTTTCTCCCTCAAGATAGTGAACTTCATTTTTTCCAATATCGGCTATTCCTACTTTTGTAGTAACTACCGGTAAACGGGCTGCCATAGCAGATAAAATCTTAAGTCTGGTTCCTCCCGGTCCATAAAGCGGTGCAACCATTACACCAGCTCCCCTTATAGCTTTTTGCACACCTTCAATATCATCAACAGCTAATTCGTTTAAAGTTGCATCGTCACTAGCTAAGTCTTTTATAGAAGATGTATTTTGTCCAGAAATTATAATCTTTGCATCAGGTATTTCTTTTTTAACAAGCGGAAAAACTTTTTCTACTAAAATTCTAGCTGCTTCGCCGTTTTGCAACCATTCATAGTTTCCCTGAAATAATATAGTTTTATTATAGTGCAAAGGAACATCATCTATAAAATCCTCTCCTACCCCATTAGGAACAACAGCTACTTTTAAATTAGGCACTGTATTTTCCATAAAACGGGCATCAGCATTAGAAACTGCAATTACAGCTGCAGCTTTTTTCCAATAATAAGTTTCCCAAAATTTAAGCTTTGCCACATCAAGATATAAAAGCAACTTAAGCCAGGGAAATTTATAATTGTCTACATAATGTTTAACAACTTTATACTCTATGGTTTGATCAACTAATACTATTGGGATATTGGTTTTAGGAATATGCGGAGTAACATAAAATGTCTCTGCATGAATAATATCAAAATTCCCCTCTTTAATTATTTTAGGTAATTGTTTTTTTTGGTCTTTAGAAAAATTCCTCATTACTAAAAAAGGAAAAAGACTAAAACCTGTTGATACAATATTAGAGAGCGTCCAAGGTTTTGTTGGCCTCTTAAATAAATAAATTTCTTTACAAAAAGGTTTCAATTTTTCAAGATATTTTTGATCTTCTTCCCTTTTAATGAGCGAACATAGTGTAATTTCATGTCTTTTTGATAATTGCTTAATTAAATTATTCGATCTAATTTGTCCACCTGAATTAGTAGGGTAGGGAAAGTAAGGAGTTAACATTAAAATTTTCATAAAATTAACTTAAGGCTCTAAATCTTTTGATTTATCAAATTTAGGATTTTCTCGGGTTAAATCGACGATTACATATTTAGGTGTATCAATCATCACAGTATATTTTCTCATTAACCAATTTGTTTTTGAGTCCTTAGTAGTTGAAATATAATAATTTGCTCCATACTTATTTTTTAAAACATCAATTGGAAATCCTACTACTGGCCAACCTTTGCGGTTAGTTTGATAAAGAAAAGAGGTGTCACCGTTATAAGGTGCAATGACAACAGCATCTTTTGGTAAAATCTGGTCAGCTTTTTTACCTGCTTCAACAATTACCGGATTATTAATTTGGTATAACCCCTTAACCTCAGGATAAGTGAAATAAATGGATAAAAATAAAAACAGTAAGGCTATTGGGATCGTAATTAATCTGGGAATATAATTTCTGTCACCTTCTAATAAATTTACAAAACCATATGCTGTTATCATAACCAATGCTGGAATTATTAAATACTGATAATAATCATGTTGCACATTACCGGTTGCAAAAGTTATCAGATAAAGAAGAGAGGAGAATGCTAATAGATGTAAAACCCAACTTTGATCAATTCTTGGTTTTTTAATAAGTCCTATAAAAAATAACACTGTGCCGGTTATGCCCAATATTTCTCGGCCAAACCTATCTTGGATGATCCATTTCCAAAATACCGGTTTAAATCGGATTCCGTTGCCATTATATAACCAATTTGATGCAGGTATCCCTTCTGGAAATTGTAGCATCCATACCCTCCAGCCAATAAAGGGAAAAATTGCAGGCAAAAACATCAAAAAATATCTTTTAGGAATTGGCCAAAACTTTTTTTCTTTTTGATAATAAACATAAACTAAAGGCATTAAATAAAATACGGCAGTAGGTTTTGTTAAAAATGCACAGGCAGTAAAAATAAAGGCTAAAATATATAAATGTAATTTGTTATTTCTGATCCATAGGTCAAGAAAGTAAAACATTCCCAAGGAGAAAAATACTAATATCGGTTCAGGTAAAATTACTCTCGAAAAATATACATTGTAAGGAAGAATACCATAAAGTAACGCTGCAATAAGTGCAGTTTTTACTCCAAAATATCTTTTAGTTATTAAATAAACAAAGACTAAAGAACCAAGCGAAAAAAGGATTGAAACGAGTCTTGCTATTTTTTCATCTACTCCCCCGGTAATTAAATAACCAAAATAAACTATAGAGTTATAAATTGGAAATTCAACAAAGCGGTAAGTATTGGGATTTGGTATAGGCAGTTGGGCAACCCCAGACATATCATCATAGCGGGGAATAAAAGGATTATATCCATACTTAAAAAAATTCCGGGAAACGGCTGCAGTATCTGCCTGTCTCCAAGAATGCCAATCAGCTATAGGATTATCAATTTTATAAAGCCTCAAGAAAAATGCTAATATAAGAATCAAAATTAAGTAGCTTGTAGGTTTTTTAAATATTTTAAACATTTCTACTAATTTAATTCCTTTTCAGAGATAGCCCAAGCTGCACCTAACATCAACCAAAATAATGAAGCAATTTTAGAAGCTTCCAAGGCATCAAGAAATGTACCAGTAACCAAAATAATGAAAACCATACATAAAGATGAAATTATAAATAATTTAGAAAGTTTATCATTACTTTTTAAAGTTTTAAAAAATCTCTTTATTAAAATGTAAAAGATTAGTCCAAAAGCGGCAGTTCCTAGCAACCCAGTTTCACCCAAAGATCTTAAGTAATCATTATCCGTTGCAATAGTAATAGATGAATAACCTGTTCCTAGCAATGGATTCTTTAAAAAGGCGCGGATTGCTCGTGGCCATTCAACATCAGTACGGATATTGTAAGATCTATAGACTCCAAGTTCTGTTGTGTTAATTGGTTCTCCGGGAGCAATATCAGCTGATGTAGTAGCGGGTTTTGAGGAAATGGTAGCAGATGCAGTAGCATTTTCCCATTCTTTTTCTAAGTTTTGCAAAACTACACTTTTAGAACTTTCTGATACTCTGTTATCCGGTGTAAATAAGTTTACATCTCCTGCTTTTGGAGTATATTTTGGTCCTCCCCCCTCTAATAAATTAACGGTAATGGTTGCGACCAATCTATACCGCAGTTGGGGTACGGCAGCTAAAACAACTATAGAAATTAATACTATCCCAATAATCAATAACCTTTTGCCGGTATACCAAAAACTTAATGCTAGTCCTAATATACTTGCAACAAATGACACTCTAGCAGCAGTTAAACCAAGTAGTATGAAGCTTAATAAACCAATAATAACTTGCAAAAATCTTATTAATAGATTTTTGTAGTAGAAAAAAAGTGTCCCTATAAAAACAATAACTACGGATAAATATATCGCTAAATCGTAATGGCCAGCAAAAGTAGAGTTAACTCTTCCGCCTTTAGTAAGTTGTAATATTATCCCTTTGGAAAATTCTTTATTTGTTGTTGAAATTACAGGAAAATTTAAAAAAATCTGTCCAAAACCGTATACAACCACCAATATATTAACTATAAATAAAGTTTTAAGTAAACTTAAAACATGGTTTCTATTTTTAACTACAGTTGCTGCAACAAAAAATAATGCCATAACCTCAATTCTTCTTAACCAATGTAGCAATCCAAGATTAACAGAGACTGAGAAAGTGATTAATAACCCCGAAAGTAAAGATACAAATCCTATAAACCAGAAAAGAATGAATGATTGGAAAATAGTTTTAGATAAAATGACTTTTAAATCCGGTAAATAGCTAAGCAACCAGAACATTAATACAAAGGCTATTAAAATATCTTCTAACCTTATTGCAACATAAGTTCCAAAAACAGGGATTAAAGGAAATTTAGGATAAAGCGGAATAAAAACAACTAAAAAAATTAATGATCTAAATAGCCATTTATCAGCAAAGTCCCGGTTAATTAATTTCATATTTTTATTATAACTATATAGCTTGCAACACTTTAATATAAGTTTTAGAGTAACTAAATTTTCCCAAAACAAAAAAAGCAATTATTCTAAGCAAAGTTACTTTAAAAATTAAAAGTTTAATCAAAAAGGCTGACATTGCACCAAAATATTTATTATAAAAATATATCAATCCCTTATATTCACCAGTCCACTGTTTAAGTTTGGGATCATTAGAGCTTGCACCACTTACATGCTCTGCAACTACTGATGGATTAATCATCACTTTAAATCCTTGCTGATGTGCCTGATAACAAAACTCGGTATCTTCAAAGTACATAAAAATATCCTCATTTAGTAAACCAACTTTTTTAAGCACCTCACTTTTAATAACCATAACCGTCCCCCCTACCCATCCTACCTCTCTAACCTGATCATAATAATTTTTATCAGTTCTATGAAAATTTGGTACATTACCGAAAAACTCTAAGTTATACAGCCAAACTAATAGAGATATCCCAAACGGTAAATCACCACCATTTGATTGCAATCTCCCATCACTACTTACAAGCTTACAACTTGAAATGCCACAATCAGGATGTTCATCCATGAACTTAATTAACTTATCAATTGCCTGTTTATCTTTAAAATCTATATCTGGATTAAGCATAATTACAAGATCAGCCTTGACTCTTTGTAATACTAAATTATGTCCTTTGGCAAAACCCCCATTCTCTTTAGATCTAATGAGATTAATCTTAGGAAATTTTTTTTCAACCAGATTTGCCCCATTATCCGGTGAAGCATTATCAACCACCCATATTTCTAATTGATGTTTTGTTTTTTGTAGGCTAAGTTCATCCAAAAGAGCTAATAAATATTTTTCTGAATTGTAGTTGATAATACTAATTGCAACTTTCATTTAGATTGAATGGCTTTTTTTGATAACTTTAATAAAGCTAATATACCTACCCACATTAAAATATAAACAATAACTCTATTTTGTTCTTTGGAATGATAAAGCCTTAACGTTGTCTTGGTGTCAAAATATTTTCCGTTAACAATAATTCTATTAATTCCTGGATAAAAAGGTTTACCTTTTTGGTTATATGGTTCGTAACCGTTTACATACAATGAATCCCGGAATGGATATAAAAATTCTTCTAAGTATGTTGATTGTTGTTGATCCCTTATATATTGAAATGCTTCCTCTGGTGGATGATTTAATTTAACTGAAGGTAAAAAATTATTAAAACCGTTGAGTTTTTCAAATGCACTCTTATAATAGCTAGTTACAAAAGAACGGTAATACTTAGAAAAGTATGCTGAATTATTAGGATTTTGAAAAGTATCTCCTGGCTCTTTTGATTTTAATGAATTAGGTAACTGAGGTAATTGAGTAATAGAATTTGGTCCAGGCACTAATAAATAGATTAAACCTACCAGAAATAAAATTGATAAACTTACCTTTATTAATTTCATTGAAATAATCTTGCTCTACCAAGTTTATAATTTGGATCTTTATTTTGTCTTTCACCTATGACTTTAGCAGGAACTCCCCCAACTATTTCATATTCATTAACATCTTTTGTAACCACTGCTCCTGATGCGACTATAGCACCTTTAGCAATATGAACCCCAGGTAAAATAATAGCCCGTGGTCCTATAAAAACATAATCACCTATAATTACTTCTTCTTCAACTGGTTTAAAATCCTTGGAGTGTATGTCATGCTGAGCATTATAGATCATTACACTTGATGCAATATCAACATTATCACCAATTATAAGTCTGGCCCTACCATCTAAAAATGCATTTTGACCAATAATTGTTCCCTGACCAATTTTTACTCCAGCAGGATTAAAAAATTTGGTACCTATGTGTAAATGTGAATTTTTACCAATTTTAACTCCTGCTAATTGGTAGATAATTTTTCTATAAGTAAAGATTGGCACATAACTACTTATGCCTAAAATCAGCAGTTCAAAATCTAAGATATAGTTATAAAATCTATTTATCATTTTTTTAAAAGCTACAGACATTGAAAGCTCTCTTCCCATTTTGTCTCTAAAAACTATCCCGCGATTAGATAACGATATATGTTCAAGATAAAACATAAAAAGATAAATGTAGTTATATCTTAAGATTAAGCATGGGTAAAAGGCAAGTTTTTTACTAAAATTTAGCTAAAATTTCTTCATCCAGTACTTTTTGCTGAGCCTTTTCA